>DLQV01000130.1 GCA_002474415.1 Lachnospiraceae bacterium UBA7598 | reverse complement strand
TCGGTGCTTCTGTGGTATCCATCAACGGACAGAAGATCACATTCCTTGATACACCTGGACATGAAGCCTTCACAGCAATGCGTATGCGTGGTGCAAATTCTACCGATATTGCAATCTTAGTTGTTGCAGCAGATGATGGTGTTATGCCACAGACCATCGAGGCAATCAACCATGCAAAGGCTGCCGGTGTAGAAATCATCGTTGCCGTCAACAAGATTGATAAGCCAAGTGCAAACATTGAAAAAGTAAAGCAGGAGCTTTCTGAATATGAACTGATTCCGGAAGACTGGGGTGGAAGTACAATTTTCTGTCCGGTTTCTGCACATACTAAGGAAGGTATCGACAATCTTCTGGAGATGATTCTTCTGACTGCAGAAGTGATGGAATTGAAAGCAAATCCAAATCGTAATGCAAGAGGTTTGGTCATTGAGGCACAGTTGGATAAGGGACGCGGTGCGGTAGCAACGGTTCTGGTTCAGAAAGGAACACTTCATGTCGGAGATTCCATTGCCTGCGGAAGCAGTTATGGTAAAGTCCGTGCCATGATCGATGACAAGGGACAGCGTGTGAAGAAGGCAACTCCTTCTACACCGGTAGAGATTCTTGGATTAAACAGTGTTCCGGCAGCTGGAGAGACATTTGTTGTCTGCGATTCCGATAAGGAAGCAAAATCATTTGCAGACACTTATATTTCAGAGGAAAAGAACCGCCTGATCGAAGATACCAAAGCAAAGATGTCACTGGATGATCTGTTCTCCCAGATTCAGTCCGGAAATATGAAGGAACTTGATATTATTGTAAAAGCGGATGTACAGGGTTCTGTTGAGGCAGTGAAGCAGTCACTTGTCAAGCTGTCCAATGACGAAGTAGTTGTAAAAGTGATCCACGGTGGTGTTGGTGCAATCAATGAATCCGATGTTATTCTTGCTTCTGCATCCAATGCGATCATCATCGGATTTAATGTTCGTCCGGATCCAATTGCAAAGGTTACTGCAGACAATGAGGGCGTAGATATCCGTCTGTACAAGGTTATTTACAATGCGATCGAAGATGTAGAGGCTGCCATGAAGGGTATGCTTGATCCGGTATTTGAGGAGAAAGTTATCGGCCATGCAGAAATCCGTCAGATCTTTAAGGCATCCGGTGTCGGTAATATTGCCGGTTCTTATGTGCTTGATGGCGTGATGGAACGTGGATGTAAAGTTCGTATTTCCAGAGAAGGGGAGCAGATCTTCGAAGGAGATTTAGCATCCTTGAAACGTTTCAAGGATGATGTCAAGGAAGTTAAGGCAGGATTTGAGTGCGGTCTTGTATTCGACGGCTTTAATGACATTCAGGAACTTGATCAGGTAGAAGCTTATAAGATGGTAGAAGTACCAAGATAGGATAGAATATGAGAAAAAACAGTATTAAAAATATTCGGATCAATGAGGAAGTAATGCGTGAACTTTCCAATATTATCCGCGGGGAAATCAAAGACCCGCGGATCAATCCGATGACCAGCGTGGTTGCAGTGGAAGTTGCTCCGGATTTGAAAACGGCAAAGGCCTATATCAGTGTGCTTGGGGATGAAAAGTCACAGCAGGATACGATTGCAGGTCTTCGCTCTGCGGAAGGATTTATTCGCAGAAGCCTGGCAAAGTCCGTAAATCTGCGCAATACGCCGGAGATCAAATTTGTATTGGATCAGTCGATTGAGTATGGAATCCATATGTCAAAAATGATTGATGAAGTGACAAAAGATATAAAGGAGAAACCGGATGAAGAAGCTTGATGAGATTCTAGCAGGAAAAAAATCGGTTGGTCTTGCCGGACATGTACGTCCGGATGGAGATTGTGTGGGCTCCACACTTGGAGTTTACAACTATATCCGGAAATATTATCCGGATGTGGATGTGCGATTGTATCTTGAGCCGATTCCAAATATCTTTAAATTTTTGAATTTTTCATCAGAAATCCGCAGTGACTATGAGGAGTCCGTGACGTTTGATTTGTTTATCGCCATGGACTGCGGCGATGAGAAACGTCTCGGCAATGCTGCACGTTATTTTCAGGAAGCAAAACATACGGCCTGTATTGATCACCATGTCAGTAACCAGAGTTTTGCAGAGGAAAATTATATCTTCCCGGATGCAAGTTCAACCTGTGAGTTAATCTGTGAACTCATTGATCAGGAGAAAATTACGAAAGAGATTGCAGAGTGTCTATACACTGGAATTGTCACGGATACCGGTGTATTTCAATATTCCTGCACGTCTTCTTCTACGATGAACATGGCAGGTATGCTCATGGATAAAGGAATTGATTTTACAAGGATTGCCGATGAGACATTTAATGAAAAGACCTTTAACCAGAACCGTGCGATGGGACAGGCACTGCTTTCAAGCAGATTGCGTTTAGACGGCAGAGTAGTGACCTCTTTTCTGACATTAGAGGATATGAAGGCGCTTGAAGTTCTTCCAAAACATATGGAGGGAATTGTAGAGCAGATGCGCAATACCAAAGATGTCGAACTTGCAGTCTTCCTTTATGAGAATGAGGATCACACGTTTAAGGTAAGTTTTCGTGTAAACGGTGCGTTTGATGCGGCATCACTTGCGATGCATTTTGGCGGCGGCGGACATGTCAAGGCCGCGGGATGTACGGTGGACGGACCGGCAGAAGAGGCAATTGAGCATATTCTTGCCGAAGTTGAGAAGAGATTATAATATGATAAACGGAATTATAAATGTTTATAAAGAGCGGGGCTTTACTTCCTTTGACGTGGTAGCAAAGCTCCGCGGCATTTTACATGAGCGTAAAATCGGACATACCGGAACACTCGACCCGGAAGCAACCGGAGTACTTCCAGTATGCATCGGAAATGCAACAAAGGTATGTGAACTTCTGACGGATAAGGATAAAGTGTATCGTGCGGTGATGCATCTTGGCATTACAACCGATACACAGGATATGACCGGAACGGTGAAAGAAGATCGTTCCAGGGAGGCTGCATTGCTGAAAGCACAGACCGTGGAAGATGCAATTTTGCAGTTTGTTGGAGATTATGAGCAGATTCCACCAATGTACTCGGCACTCAAAGTCAACGGAAAGAAGTTATGTGATCTGGCCCGCGCCGGAATTGAAGTAGAGCGGAAAGCCCGTACGGTTAAAATTTTTTCCATAGAAATTGAAAAAATCAATCTTCCTTATGTGACGATGCAGGTGCACTGTTCCAAGGGAACTTATATCCGTACGCTGTGCGCGGATA
>DLQV01000058.1 GCA_002474415.1 Lachnospiraceae bacterium UBA7598 | reverse complement strand
AGACAGACGGCTCGCAGAAACAGTCGAAGCGATGCCCGGACACAAAAATTAAGGCAGAATCGGATTTCTAAAAAATTCAGCAATTCTGTCAGAAAAGCAGGTCCAACCGTGTGAGAGGCGGCAGGCCCGGGAAAGAGTTTCGCAATCGCCTATATAATAGAAAGGAGCAGACAAGAGAGGATATGAAATATGAATAAGAAAAATGAATATCAGGATGAGGGATTAAAGGGCAATGAGAAGATAGAAGATGCAATTTTTGCGCTTCAGAAAGAAGCCACACAGGAGCAGCTTGCACATACGTTGACGGTGATCCGGCGGCGGATGAAAGAGGGAGGACAACTGATCGTTGCTGTGGAACCGGATCCGGCACAGGCACAAATGAAGTTACAGACAGTGAGAACTCCGGACGGTAAAATCTGGTGGTCGGTATTTACCAGCTTTGAGGAAGAATTAAAAGGTGCAGATCAGGTGAAGTCGACATTTTTGTCAGAGATCGGCAGGATGTTTGAAGCAGCACTTACTGTGCCGGAGATCGCAGGGATTATTATCAATCCCTGGAACCGGACAATCATGCTGGATAAACATCTGATCCGGATTATTATGCCGGACTGAAAATTTTCATATTTTTTGTAACTATATGCGATACGATTCGAAAAGAACAGTGATAATATCGGAGGAAACAGTATGTTCAGACCAATGAGAAGAAAGAAAAAGGAAATCAGTACAGAGGCAGCAAAACAATTGTTGCTTCGTGAGCGGCGCGGTGTATTTGCGGTAAACGGAGATGACGGTTATCCATATGCCGTTCCGGTGAATTTTTATTACAGCGAAGAGGAAGGTAAAATTTATTTTCACGGCGCGGCGGTCGGACATAAGGCAGATGCACTTAAAAAAGATGACAGAGTATGTTTTACCGTTTACGGGAATGAAATGGTCAAAGAAGAACCATGGGCTCCGTTTTTACAGAGCGTGGTAGTATTCGGAAGATGCCGGATTCTCGAAGACAGAAACCGGACAATAGATCTGGTGAGACAGATTGCAAAAAAGTATTACCCGGATGATGCTCTGATAGAAGGAGAAATTGCCCAGTCCGGAAGAGCCGTACAGGTTTACGAAATTACGATCGAGCATCTCAGCGGAAAAGAAATTCAGGAGCGCTGATAGATAAGGGAATGAGAAATAGGGAAAGTAAGGTCTGCAAAGATGCGCACCCCGCGGAGCGAAAGATTATGCAACGCATCCGCCCGGGTGCGAAAGTGTACGGCAAGCGCACACTTTATTTAAATTATAAGATAGACATAAACCACTCTACGGTTTTCGGATCATAGTGGGAGAAGAACAGGCTCTCGCGGCTGTCAAGTGCTTCGATTTCAGTCATTTCTTCCGGTGTCAGTGTGAAGTCAAAAATATCAAAATTCTGCTGCATCCGGTCTTTGTGTACGGATTTCGGAATGACAACCACATCGCTCTGCATCAGGAAGCGGAGTGCAGTCTGTGCGGCAGTTTTTCCATATTTTTCACCGATTTTTGTAAGGACAGGGTTGGTAAACATATCGTTTCGTCCCTCGGCAAACGGTCCCCAGGATTCCGGCTGGCAGTTGTATTTCTGTAAATATTCTCTGGCAACTTTCTGCTGCTGGAAGACATGGGTTTCGATCTGGTTTACCGCAGGCTTTACGGTTGAAAAGTGCTGGATGTCCAGATAACGGTCCGGACCGAAATTGGATACACCGATGGCGCGCAGTTTTCCGGCCTTATACAGTTCTTCCATCGCGCGGTAAGTGCCGTAATAATCGCCAAACGGCTGGTGAATGAGCAGCAGATCCAGATAGCTGGTCTGTAATTTTTCCATGGATTCCAGAATGGATGCCTTCGCTTTTTCATAGCCGGCATTGGTGATCCATACTTTGGTTGTCAGGAAAAATTCTTCACGCGGCAGACCGCAGGAAGCGAGTGCGGCACCTACGCCTTCTTCATTGTAATACGCCTGTGCAGTGTCGATGCTGCGGTAGCCGATTTCAATGGCATCGAGTACGCAGGGCTTCGTGTCTTCCGGCGGTGTCTGGTAAACCCCATATCCGAGTTTTGGCATTTTGATTCCGTTGTTTAAGGTAACATATTCCATGTTTTGTTCCTCCTTGTTTTTTTGTATTTGATAAGTTTAAGTGATTGTTTGTGTGCCGATGGTTACTGTTCGTGCGGGCATATGTAAACCGTAACCGTTATTCTTTTGGTTACTGTTTGCAGAGTAACTTGTGAACCGTAATATTTTTGAAATGCAGAATTACTTTCTGATTATGACTTTACAACAGTTTTAGCTGGAAGTACACTATAGATATTGTAAACTACATTTCAAAAAACGAAACGTAAAAGGAGGAGCGCAATGCTGGATTTATATGAGTTACGTCAGCTTGTTGCCTTTGCAGAACTTGGGACGTTATCAAAAGTGGCAGATCAATTTCATGTATCCACACCATCGATTACCCGTTCCATGCAGCATCTGGAGGAAAGTTTCGGTGTGCCGTTATTTCATCGTGGGAAAAATAAAATTGAATTGAATGAGACCGGAAAGATGGCGGTAGAGTATGGACAAAAGCTGTTGCAGAACGCGGATCAGACAGTGGAAGCGGTGCGTACCTTTGATCAGAGAAGAAGGACAATCGTCATCCGTTCCTGTGCACCGGCTCCGGTGTGGGAACTGCTCCGGAAGTTAAATGTGGTGTATCCGGACCGGACGATCCAGTCAACCATCTGTCAGAATGAGGAAGTGCTGACCGCGTGGAAGCAGCATACCTGTGACATTGCGGTGCTGCCGTTTCCGGTGGAAGGGGAAAAAGCAGAGGTGTTTATGCGGGAGCATCTGTATGTATGTGTGCCGCGGGATCATAAGCTGGCATCTGAAAAGACACTGACCTTTGCGGATATCAATGGGTTTAATTTTCTGCTGCGCTCGGAACTTGGGTTCTGGGATACGCTGTGCCGTGAGAAAATGCCCGCATCAAAGTTTCTGGTACAGACGGATGAAGAGGTGTTTGACGAGCTGGTAGAAGCATCTTCCCTGCCGTGTTTTACAACGGATTATGGACAATTGAATATGGCGGGGCATCCGGACCGGATCAATATACCACTTACTGATCCGGAGGCGGATGTGACATTTTATCTTATGAGACAAAATTAAGGAGGTATACTATGAGGATGATGGGCATGATGATCTATCTATTATTTTTAATATGCATGATTGTATATTATGGAAAAAAGATGTATAGAAATTATCAAAAAGAACTTCCTTTGGGATATGGGCAAAATAAAATCGTGTATTTTATGATCCTGCTATGCATCATAATCGGTCAATACACCATTCCTTCTGCTTGGGGACGACTGATTGTAATTTTAATATTCGGAGTTGCATTCTTTTTGATCTATGCAATGATTGGTCTCCATAATAGAAAGAGTCATTCCGGAGAATTGTTTCGCTTATATCAAAAAGAAGTCACCACAGCAAAGAGGTGTATAGCCATAGGCACAGGAGTTGTTGTAGTTGCTTTATTTTTGGTCTGCTTTATAAAAAAATAAACTAAATCTGCATTCGGATGACAAGCCTCCCAGCTTCATAAGCGGCATCCATCTGCCCGTGCATCTGCTCCACCAGCGTTCGTGCAATGGAAAGTCCAAGTCCGGTGGCATTTTTGGCATTTTCCACGGTATAGAATCGGTCAAAAAGCCTGCCGACTTCCACTTCACTGAGTGCTGCCGCTGTATTGGAAAAGATGATGGTACCGTCTTCGGAAAGCGTGATGGAAAGATCCCCGTCGCTGTATTTTACGGCATTGTTTAACAGGTTGGAAAAGACGCGCGATAAGGCGGACGGATCGAGCGTGCGCAGCACGGTATGGTCGGCCATGCTAATGTCCGGCGTGATCCGGTGTCTTTTAAGCACCGCATACATTGCGGCAATGCTGCCCTCTAAAATGCGGTTTACCGACACTTCCTGCAGGGATTGTGCCAAAGGCACAGACAGGACAACCGAATATCGGAACAGTTCTTCCGTCAGTTGTGTCATCACATCCGCGCGCTCCCGGATGATGGCAACATACTGGCGGGAGGCAGCAGATAACGGTTCTTTTTCCAAAAGTTCCAGATAGCCGCAGATGGCAGTCAGCGGCGTGCGCAGATCGTGGGAAATGCTCGTGATGGCGGTCTGCAGCTGGGCGTTTCCCTGTTCAAAACAATGCTGCATGGCACGGAGCTGTTCCAGGGACTGGTTGAGCGTATCCGCCAGAAGACACAAATCTTTATCCCGGCAGGAAAGCGTAATCGGCGTGTTGGTGTCGGTATTTAATTTCTCCGGAAGGGCGGCGTGGATTTCCCGTGCCGCCTTCTTTACCAGATATAATCGGATGCATAATAAAAGGACAAGAACCGCCAGTACCGCGATACAACTTTCCAGCCACAATTCCATAAAATTCTCCTATTTTAAATCTTTTTTCCCGAAAATAAGGATGCCGGCCCCGGTGCTCAGTAACAGCAGCAGTCCGTCATATGCAATGAGTATATCACAGTTTTCAATCGGTGTATCGGATACCTGAACAATCTGATACAACTGGCAGGTCGGAAGAAAATCATACAAAAAAGTATAGATTTTGCGTTGCGTTCCGGTCAGATACTTGCGATTTCGTTCCCGGTCAACCGTAATGAGTTTGCCCGAGGCCTCATCGGTATAAGCGTAGGCCTCCTTATATTCGGGAGCGGACAACCGCATGGAGATTGTTATCGTAAAAAACAGCAGGATCATGGTCAGCAGAAGCCCGATCACTGCACTGGCGGCTTTGTTTGGGATGCACATGGAAAGGCACACAAGCACAGAGGAAAAGGCAAGGGTGACACAAACGCCAAAAAGTGTGTATTTCAGCAAAATTCCGGGGCCATAGGAAACCCCATGGATGAATACAAAGCCCAGTAGAAGCACTGTGATGATAAAAAGAAGATGTAACAGCACATTTGCCGCCGCACAGACCAGAAGTTTGGAAAGATAGATTTTCAGGCGTGAATGTCCGACAATCAGTTTATTGCGTATGGTTCCGTCACTGTATTCCGTTCCCACAAAGAGGCTGACAAATACGGCTAATGCAAATACCAGATAAAATCCGCCCGCAAAAATTAATCCATCCGCGTTGCTGTAGGAGACCGGAAGCTGCGCATATTCGGAAGGGTAGTTTATCACATCCATGTAGCGCATAAAAATGGCAAATACTGCAAATCCGAACGAAAATAATGCCCCCAGACGAAAAATAAAACTTTTAAAAAGCCGTGAAAACTCCGCACATACCAGATTATTCACGATGGTCACCTCCTACCAGATTGACATAATAACTTTCAAGACTCTCATCGTGCTCATGCACGGAAATCAGCTCACAGTGCTCCCGGTCCAGGGCGAGTGCCAGCCGGGAAATATGCACCTCGGCATAAATATCGGCGGTGGTATCGGAAAGAATTTTGTATTCCACGCCCATTTCCGTCAGCACACGGGAAAGTGCTTTCGTGTCTGTGACTGTGACGGTTATACATTTCCGGCAGATGGCATTCAGTTCGTCAGCCGTCAGTTCCTTTAGCATATGTCCATGGTCGATAAAACCGTAATGGGTGGCAAGTTTTGCCAGTTCATCTAAGATATGGCTTGAGATTAAAAAGGTGATCTGCCGCTCGTGGTTTAGTTTTAAGATCAGTTCCCGGATCTCAATAATTCCCTGCGGATCAAGTCCGTTGACCGGTTCATCTAAAATGAGAAAATCCGGGTTTCCGCACAGTGCAATGGCAATGCCGAGCCGCTGTCTCATACCGAGGGAAAAATGTTTTGCTTTCTTTTTTCCGGTATCCTGCAGTCCGACAAGCTGAAGCAGACCGGGAATTTCCCGGTAAGAGGGCAGTCCGAGAATCTGAAACTGCTGGCGGAGATTTTCCTCTGCCGTCATGTCCAGATAGATGGAAGGGGTTTCTACCACAGCACCGATGCGTTTCCGCACATTTTGGATTTGTGGCTGTGTGTGTAATGTTCCGTAGAGGGAAAGTTCCCCGGATGTGGGCTGCTGCAATCCGCACAGCAGCCGGATAAGAGTGGTTTTTCCGGCTCCGTTTTTCCCGATAAAACCATAGATGGCACCTTTTGGAATGTGCATGGTAAGGTTGTCGAGTGCAGTAAATTTCTGGTATTTTTTGCACAGGACACTGGTTTGTAAAACATATTCCATTGTTGTAATCCTCCTTTGCTGATACCGGTAGTTTTGCACAGAAAAGTAAAGAATCTGGTAAAGAAAAGCGTAAAGATATCGTAAAGATCAGGAAGTTTTTAAGGTAAAGCCAATTCCCCATACGGATTCGATGTAATCCCTGCCGCCTGCGGTGCGCAGTTTTTTGCGCAGATTGCTGATGTGCATTTTGAGGGAATTTTCCGTTCCGTCGGGTGTCTGTTCGGACAGACGGTCAAGCAGGATGGATTTTGTGACAACCTGTGAGGCGTTTTCCATAAGTGTTTTTAAAATGACGTATTCGGTAGGCGTAAGCCGCACCTGCCGGTCTGCGGCTGTGACACACCGGGTATCGGTGTCCAGTGTTAAATCTTCAAAGATCAGCCGGTGGGTTCCGGAAACGGAAGAGGTACGCAGATGAACCTGAATCCGAGCCAGCAGTTCCTGCATGTGAAACGGTTTGGTCACGTAATCCACAGCGCCGTCCAAAAGCAGAGAAACCTTGTCCTGTACTTCGGCTTTGGCACTTACGACAATGACTGGAATTCCAGAAGTGTGTGCGAGCACATCTTCTCCGGAAAGACCCGGAAGCATCAAATCCAGCAGGATCAGATCCGGACGATTCCGGGAAAGAAAGAGAATGGCTTCCGTGCCGGAGTAGGCACGGGACACACCGTAGCCTTCTTGGGTCAGCACTTCCTGCAGCATATTTCCGATATGGATATCATCATCTACTATAAAGATTTGCTTCATGTATTACTCCCTGTTGACATAGTGGAAAGGCTTTTTTGTTACTTGCTATTGTTAGAGGTATTATGTCATGCTAAAATGAAATCGTCAAGGGAGACAGAAAGGAATTGGTATGCGAAACAGTATGGAAAATAGTATAGATTATGATGCCGTCGTATTTGATATGGACGGTGTGATTTTTGATTCCGAGCGGGCTGTGATGCAGTGCTGGAAAGAACTCGCAAAAAAATATCATATTCCGGATATCGAACAGGCGGTGCTTTCCTGTACGGGAACGACGATGAAACGGACGAGGGAGATTATGCTGGAAACCTACGGAGACGATTTTCCGTATGATACTTATGCGAAAGAATCCTCTGCCATCTACCACAGCAGATACGATGGCGGCAGACTTCCGATGAAACCGGGCGTTGTGGAACTGCTTACCTTTTTAAAAGAAGAAGGGGAAAAAATTGCGCTGGCCTCTTCTACACGGAGACAGACGGTGACAAACCAGCTTCGCGATGCCGGAATTTTGGATTTTTTTGATCAGGTGATCTGTGGCGACATGGTGGAGCGCAGCAAACCAGCACCGGATATTTTCTTAAAAGCCTGTGAAGAACTTGGGGTGAAGCCGGAACGCGCGTATGCGATCGAGGATTCCTACAATGGGATTCGTGCGGCATATGCGGGAAAACTGCATCCGATCATGGTGCCGGATCTGCTGCCGGAAACTGCGGAGATGCAGGAAAAAGCGGAAGTGGTGTTACCGGATCTTTTAGAAGTGATTTCGTATTTAAAAGGAGACCGCCATGGAGTATGAACACATTGTCCATTCGTTTGAACCGGTGTACGACAAAGATTCCGAAATCCTCATATTAGGAACTTTGCCGTCTGTCAAATCAAGGGAAAATAATTTTTATTACGGGCACAAACAGAACCGTTTCTGGAAAGTGCTTGCAACACTTTTAAAGGAGCCGCTCCCGGATACAATTGAGGAGAAGAAAGCCATGCTGCTTGCCCACCGGATTGCCCTGTGGGATGTGATTCAAAGCTGTGACATCAAAGGATCAAGCGACAGCAGTATTAAAAATGTACAGCCAACGGACATTGGCATGATTCTGGAAAAAACGAACGTAACACAGATTTATGCAAACGGAAACAAGGCCGGGCAGCTTTATAAAAGATACCAGTTTCCGATCACGGGGATCGAAGCGACGGTGCTTCCATCCACAAGTCCAGCCAATGCCGCATGGTCGCTCGCGCGGCTGTGTGAGGCATGGGAGACGATTCTTCATGACCTGTAGCAAAGAGTGGTGCGTAGTTAAAAAAGAGACCTTTATACACATAACAAGCGTTTAAGTGTATGAGTGTCTCTTTTTTTGTACAAAATAGTGGCAGTGACAAACTCAAAAAGGAGTACGGAAAATGAAAGATAAAATTTTTGGTGTTCTGCAGCGCGTCGGCAGAAGCTTCATGCTTCCGATCGCAATTCTTCCGGTTGCCGGGCTGCTGCTTGGAATCGGAAGTTCATTTACGAACGCGACCACGATTGAAACGTATGGACTTACAGCAATTCTCGGAGAGGGAACGCTATTGCATGCCCTGCTTACGATCATGAGCAGGGTCGGAAGTGCAGTGTTTGATAACCTGCCGTTCATCTTTGCCATCGGTGTTGCCATCGGTATGGCAAAGAAGGAAAAGGAAGTATCCGCACTGTCTGCGGTGATCGCATATTTTGTTATGAATACAGCGATTAATGCCATGCTGACCTTAAACGGCAAGATCTTGGATAACGGATCAATCGCAAAAGACGTACTGGAAGGAACGATTACTTCCGTCTGCGGTATCCAGTCATTGCAGATGGGTGTGTTTGGCGGTATTATCGTAGGACTCGGTGTGGCAGCGCTGCACAATAAGTTTTACCGCATCCAGCTTCCGAATGCACTGTCATTCTTTGGAGGCACACGGTTTGTACCGATTATTTCCACAATTGTATATATGTTTGTCGGCATTTTGATGTATTTCATCTGGCCTGCCGTGCAAAACGGTATCTATGCGCTGGGTGGTCTTGTGACCGGTTCCGGCTATGTGGGAACCCTGATCTTCGGACTGATCAAGCGTGCATTAATTCCGTTTGGTCTGCATCACGTATTTTATATGCCATTCTGGCAGACGGCAGTGGGCGGCACAGCGGAAGTTGCCGGACAGATGGTACAGGGCGGACAGAATATTTTCTTTGCCCAGCTTGCAGATTCTGCAAATATCACACATTTCAGCGCAGATGCCACCCGGTATTTCTCCGGTGAGTTTATCTTTATGATCTTTGGTCTTCCGGGAGCAGCACTTGCCATGTATCAGTGTGCAAAACCGGAGAAGAAGAAAGCGGCAGGAGGACTGTTACTGTCCGCAGCACTTGCCTGCATGGCAACCGGTATCACAGAGCCTCTGGAATTTTCTTTCCTGTTTGTGGCTCCGGCACTCTTTGCCGTACAGGTCGTTCTTGCGGGATCGGCTTACATGATCGCGCACATGTTAAATATTGCAGTAGGTCTTACGTTTTCCGGCGGATTTTTGGATTTCTTCCTGTTTGGTATTTTGCAGGGAAATGCAAAGACGAGCTGGGTGCGCGTGATCCCGGTCGGCATTATTTATTTCTTCCTGTACTACTTTATCTTTCAGTTTATGATCAAAAAGTTTAACTTTAAGACACCGGGGCGGGAAGACGATGATACAGAAACCAAACTGTATACAAAGGCAGATGTGAATGCAAAAAAAGAAGCAGGAAAAGAGACCAGGGCAGCAGGTCCGGAGGATGAGGTAAGTGCCGCGATCACCAGAGGACTTGGCGGAAAGAAAAATATTTCGGATGTGGACTGTTGTGCGACAAGACTGCGCTGCACAGTAATTGAAGTGGACAGAGTTGATGATGCACTGTTAAAGGCAACCGGAGCTACCGGAGTCGTGCACAAAGGCAACGGTGTGCAGGTCATCTACGGACCGAATGTTACCGTGATCAAATCCAATCTGGAAGATTATCTGGAGACGGCGGAGGATACGTTTGCAGAGCCGGAGCGCGTCGTAATTTCCAGTCCGATCACCGGAACTGCGGCAGATCTTGCGACAGCACCGGACGATGCATTTGCACAGAAGATGATGGGGGATGGTGCAGTTGTCACACCGGAGGATGCCTATGTGCGTGCACCGGAAGACGGCGAGGTTGCATTTGTGTTTGACACAAAGCATGCGATCGGTTTTGTGACAGACAGCGGCGTGAGCCTTTTGATCCATGTGGGAATCGACACCGTAAAATTAAACGGAGAAGGTTTTGAGGCACTGGTCGAAAACGGACAGAAAGTGAAAAAAGGTGATCCGATGCTAAAACTTGATCTGGAGTATCTGAATGCCAACGCACCGTCCATGGTTTCCCCGATTCTGTGTACGGAACTTGAGGAAAACCAGAGCATCCGGCTTATTGCGGACGGCGCAGTAAAAGCCGGCGAGCCACTGTTTGAGATTGAGATAAAATAACAGTTCGAATTAATCGAGAAGATCGGTACATTTTTTCAGCCAGTCGATCATCATTTCCTCGCGCATAATGGCACCCATCAGTACCAGATAATCCCCGAATGCATCGTCGGAGCTGGCAGGTACGGCAGTAAACTTGGTCTGGTTGTTTTGCAGATGCTTTAAGCGGGAAGTGTGCCGGTGAAGCTGTTCTTCCAGCAGAAACCGGCGGTCTTCCGGCGGCAGGCAGTTGCAGAAAAAGATTTTCAGGCGGGAGATATCTTTTGGTGTCGGCTGAGGTTTTGTCTCGGAAGAAAGCCAGTCCATAAAATCCGTTCTTCCCGCTTCTGTAATGTGATAGAGTTTTTTTTCAGAGCCATTTTCCGATGGCTCTATTTTATAGGCAATGCTGCCTTCATCGGTCAGTTTTTTGAGTTCCGGATAGATCTGGCTGTGTTTTGCAGACCAGAATTCACATAATGTGGATTCAAATTGCTTCATCAGATCATAGCCGGTCAGTTCTTTTTGATTTAACAGTCCAAGGATGGCATATTTTAAGTTTCCCATCGAATTTCCACTTCCTTTTTCCTTTGTATGTGTTTCGACGTTGGTTCTTTTGTCGTTTTTTACATGTCATATCATAGCATATCAGCAAAAATTTCCAACTGTATTTTGCACATTTTGTCACTGAAATTGGAAAAATAACAAAAAAAAT
>DLQV01000296.1 GCA_002474415.1 Lachnospiraceae bacterium UBA7598 | reverse complement strand
CCGGGAATTAGCAGGTGGGAAAGGATTCGCAGATCTTGTGTTTGTTCCGAGAAAACATGTGGAAAATCCGGCTATGATTGTGGAGTTAAAATGGGATCAGTCTGCACAGACAGCGCTTGATCAGATCCGGGAGAAAAAGTATGACAAGGCATTAAAGGACTATCATGGAAGGTTGTTTCTGGTCGGAATTAATTACAGAAAAGCGGAAAAAACATATACCTGCAAGATAGAAACGGAGACGATAGAAAAATGAACCAGTATATATTTACCCCAACCGGATTTTACCCGGACACACAGGAAAAAGAAACTTTGGAAAAACGCTATGAAACCTTATATCACATGGGATTTTCCAAGCGGTCAAAAGAAATGTCTTCATCGGAGTTATTTTTATATGAACTGTCAGAGACATTTTTCCAGTGTCTTACAGAAATGCCGGAACTGGAACTGACAAGAGAAGCAACACATGTGGTGCCGGATGAGGAACATTTCGAGCATCTGCTTTCGTCAGTTCCTTATGCGATTGGGGCAGAATATATTGACCGTAAGTGGGTTGCCGGCGTGTTTTCGCAGCTGGAGCAGATTTTTAAGAGGGAAATTTCAGGCTATAAAGGCAGTGTGGAATTGTATCTCACAGAGCAGAATCAGAAGCTGCACGTACCGGAGCGTATCTTCCTGCATCTGGTAGAAAATAAAGATGGAGAAGATCCGTTTGTTTTTATGGCAACCTATGCTTCACTCGGAGAGGATCATGCCGTGCATCATATGCCGCTGAAATACGCACTGACCGAATACCAGAATGACAGAGATAAGCTGCTGGCATTGTTATCCTGCCTGAACCGTGCGGCAGAGGTGTCAGATCTGATTGCAGAACTGGTAGAAAGTGGGGAGATGTTCCATGTTCTGCGTTTTACAGGTAAAGAGGCATATCAGTTTCTGCGTGATGTGGAAAAAATCGAACAGACCGGGATTCTCTGCCGGATTCCGAACTGGTGGAGAAAGAAAGCAATGGAGTGTTCGGTAGAAATCCGGCTGGGCGAAAAGAAACCGGCCATGGTAGGATTTGATTCGTTGATTTCGATGCAGCCGCAGCTGTGTGTGGATGGAGAGGCACTTACGAAAAAAGACGTGGAACTTTTGCTGGCGCAGACGGAAGGACTGGCATTTCTCAAAGGCAAGTGGGTAGAGGTAAATCATAAAAAACTGCGGGAACTTCTTAAACGCATGGATGGCATGGACACCAGCATTACACTGCGGGAAGCTTTGCAGATGGAAATTGGAAACGGGAAAAAAGTTTCCGCAGATGTAGGTGCGCTTGTGACCAACGGGGCATGGCTTTCCAAAATGTTGCGCAACTTGCGAAAACCATCCGGCATCCGTTCGGCAGCAGTGCCGAAAACCGTTCATGCAACACTTCGTCCATATCAGAAGGATGGGTATACGTGGCTGAATTATATGCAGAAACTGGGATTTGGTGCATGCCTGGCGGACGATATGGGACTTGGAAAAACGCTTCAGGTTCTGTGCTATCTGGAAAAGATGAGGAAAACAGACAAAGATGCAAAAGCGCTTCTGGTCGTTCCGGCGTCCCTGATCGGTAACTGGCAGAAAGAGGCAGCAAAGTTTGTCCCCGATATGTCGCTTCAGGTCATTCATGGAAAAACATCCGCAAAGCTCGCAGAAGACTTTGATGCAGGGGCTGCATTCCTTACGATAACGACATATGGCATGGTTTCCCGCATTAAGGCATTTCAGGAAACTATGTGGGACTGCGCGATTCTCGACGAGGCACAGGCAATCAAAAATCCGGGCACGAAACAGACACGTGAAATCAAAAAACTGCAGGCACAGATGCGGATTGCCATGACCGGTACGCCGATTGAAAATGACCTGACCAATTTATGGTCGTTGTTTGATTTTATAGATCATGGTCTGCTTGGTACATCCAAAGAGTTCCATGAATTTACCAAAGGATTGGAAGAAAATCCACAGGGGTATGCAAAGTTAAAATCCATGATTACCCCGTTTATGCTCCGTCGTGTCAAGACGGACAAGACTGTCATTGCAGATCTGCCGGAAAAGGTGGAAATGACAGATTTTGCACAGCTGACCAGGAAACAGACCATTTTGTACCGCAAGGTGGTTTCGGATATGGAGCAGAAAGTCCGGCAGCTGGAGGCAGAACACAGCATTTCCCAGTTTGCGAAAAAAGGGATTGTGCTTACGGCAATCATGAAGTTAAAACAGATCTGCAACCATCCGGACCAGTATCTGGGACAGGATGCCTATACACCATCAGAGAGCGGAAAATTTCAGCTTTTGAAAGAAATCTGCGAGACGATCTATGAAAAGCGCGAGCGGGTGCTTGTCTTTACGCAGTTTAAGGAGATTGCGGACGATCTGGCGGCATATCTGGAGACCATTTTTCATACCAAAGGTTATGTACTGCACGGCGGGACACCTGTGGCAAAACGGACGGAGATTGTGGATGCATTTCAGGGAGAGGCCTATGTACCGTTTATTGTATTGTCAGTGAAAGCGGCGGGAACGGGACTGAATCTGACAAAAGCCAATCATGTCATTCATTTTGACCGCTGGTGGAATCCGGCAGTAGAAAATCAGGCAACGGACCGGGCATTCCGGATCGGGCAGAAAAAAGATGTGATCGTACATAAATTTGTCAGTCAGGGAACGATTGAGGAGAAAATAGATGCGATGCTGGAATCCAAAAAGGAACTGGCGGAAAATGTAATCGGCAGTGGTTCCGAAAAGTGGATTACGGAGTTAAGTAACGAAGAATTGTTCTCATTATTGCGATTGGAGTAAACAGTATGCGAAGATATTGGGAAATTGATCAGACATTTGCCCAGCCGAGTGAATCTCTGTTAAAGAAAAATTTAAAAGAGAGTGTAAAAAAGCAAAAAGAAAAAGGCAATAAGCTGGAGCCGGTTGTTATTTCCGGCAGGACAATTGCAAAAAGCTGGTGGGGAAAAGCCTGGTGTGACAATCTGGAGCGTTATGCGGATTTCGCAAGCCGGCTGGAGCGTGGGAAGCGCTATGTGCGAACCGGGACAGTAATCGATCTGAAAATCCAGAAAGGAAAAATCATTGCAAGAGTACAGGGGACCAGAAAAACTCCTTACCGTGTGGAAATCCGTATCAGCCCGCTCACAGAGCAGAAGTGTGAGGAAATTCTTGAACGGTGCGGTAAGATTGAGACTCTGGAACGATTACTGTCCGGTGATTTCCCGGATGAGATGAAAGAACTGTTTCAGGGAGAGGATGGTCTTTTTCCACAGCCAAGTGAGATCAGTTTTCAGTGCAGCTGTCCGGACTGGGCACTGATGTGCAAACATGTGGCAGCAGCGCTTTACGGTGTGGGGGCACGGCTAGACACAAATCCGGCACTGTTTTTTGAATTGCGTGGAATCGAGATCGGGCGGTTTGTGGATGTGGCACTTGCCAATCGTGTGGAACGGATGCTTGAGAACGCACAGAAACCAAGTGCAAGAATTATGGATGATGAAGAGGCGGCACAGAAACTGTTTGGTGTATTTGGAAGGTCATAACAAGGGATACTACACCAGCATCCCCAACGTCCCCGCCACAATCAGCACCAGTCCCCCGGCTTCTTTTTTCCCCAGTTTCTCATGAAAAACAAGATAAGAAAACAGAATGGTAACCAGAATACTCAGCTTATCAATCGGCACAACGACGCTTGCCAGACCATCCTGCAATGCACGGTAATAGCACAGCCAGGAAGCGCCGGTGGCAAGTCCGGACAGGCAGATAAAACCAAGTTCTTTGTGATCAATCGTGCGCACACTGTCCTGCTTTTTCGTGACAAACACGACGATCCATGCCATGATCAGCACGACGATGGTACGGATGGCAGTTCCGAGATTGGAATCGATATTTTCGATGCCGACTTTTCCCAGAATAGAAGTCAGGCTGGCAAAGACGGCAGAGCCAAGCGCGTAGAAGAACCAGCTCCAGCCCTTTTTTCCGGAAGTTTCAGAAGAGGTTCCCTTTTTCGTGATCATAAGGTAGGTTCCCACGCCGATCAGTACGACGCACAGAAGTTTCAGTGGGCTGATGCTCTCGTGCAGGAAGATGAACGCGAGAAGGATCGACAGAATGGCACTCGATTTATCGACAGGGACCACCTTATCTACATCTCCGATCTGCAATGCACGGAAGTAGCACAGCCAGGAAGCACCGGTGGCAAGTCCGGACAGGATCAGAAACGTCCAGGTTTTGGCAGAAACACTTCCGATGCCGTGTTGTGCCCCCACCAGAAATACCATGATCCATGAAAAAATAAGTACAATTATGGTACGGATCGCCGTAGCTACATTGGAATCGGTATTTTTGATACCGCATTTCGCCAGTATGGAAGTCAGTCCGGCGAACAGAGCTGACCCAAATGCAAATAGAATCCACATATATAGTTTCCTCCTTGAGACAAGCGTAAAATGTTTTGGAGTATTTGTCAAAACTTTTTTCTTGTGATATGATAATTTTATCTTTTTCAGAGGTGACAGAATGTTTGAAAAAAAACAGATCATATACAGTGAAACACAGGGAGTCTGTCAGGTAGAAAATATCGTTTCGCTCTCCGCATCACGCAGGGAGCGCAAAATTCCGTACTATGTGCTGCGTTCCGTGTTCGACAAATCCAAGGTATCTTATATTCCGGTAGAAAATCATCAGGTGAAACTGCGGGAATTGTTTACCAGGGAAGAGGCAGAGGCACTTCAGGGAACGGAAGAAACGAAAAAAGACGAAAAATTGAGACAGGCCGTGGAGTATGTATTAGGAAAAAAGGAGGGATAGGATGGCACAGCAGCAGCCACAGCAGGCAATACATAAATTTGTACTTGGAAACAAAGAACTTGAAGGAAAGACAGCGGAATTCCAGTATGACAAAGGCTGGTACAGCATTACGGATATTGTAGGAGAGGAACGCAACGTAATCTACAAATCCCGCAATGCGCAGGAAGCCTATATGAAATGGAACGTATATATCGGCCGAAAGAAAGAGCGGCCGTCATCCGGCAGAAACAGTGATGTGGATCATGGAAACCGTGCGGATGGAAACAGAGCAAACGATTCCCGTGAGCGTCGGAACCGTGATTTCCGCGAAAAGCGTGACATGACGGATCGGCGTGGAAATAATCGCGGACGTCGTTGAGAGAAAAAACAGCGCCCTGGTCGGTGAAGACCGGGGCGCTGTTTTTTCGTTGATATGAGCGGAGAGCATGGGATTCGAACCCACGTTGCGTCTATTCGACGCAAACCGCATTTCGAGTGCGGCACCTTCGACCTCTCGGACAACTCTCCAATCTTCCGCGAAGCGGAACTTTCATGCGATGTGCTCCTTCTGGTATAGCATAAGCTGCATCGTCTTACCTAGTATACAGAATTTACATACATTTTTCAAGTCGCTTATCTTGTGAACGGGCAAAAATTATACTATAATACAAATGTGTATGTGAAAAAACATTTTGTACACAATAAGAGAATATGCAGGAGGAAACGTGCATGATGAAGATCGGAATGCTTACCAGCGGCGGAGACTGCCAGGCTTTAAATGCAGCCATGCGTGGTGTTGTAAAAGGACTGACCACGAATGTAGACGAACTGGAGATTTATGGATTTGAAAATGGGTACAAAGGGCTGATCTATGAACAGTACAGAATTCTTACAGCCTCGGATTTTTCCGGAATTCTTACCAGAGGTGGAACGATTCTCGGATCTTCCCGCCAGCCATTCAAGCAGATGCGTGTGCCGGATGAAAACGGTCTGGACAAGGTAGAGGCCATGAAGTCCACATACCGTAAGCTCGGACTCGACTGTCTGGTTATTTTAGGCGGTAACGGGACACAGAAAACGGCCAATCTGCTTCGTGAGGAAGGACTCAATATTATCCACCTTCCAAAAACGATCGACAATGATATTTACGGAACAGATGTGACATTCGGTTTTCAGAGTGCAATTAATATAGCAACAGAGACCATCGATTGCATCCATACAACGGCGGCTTCCCACAATCGTGTATTTATCGTAGAGGTAATGGGACACAAAGTAGGATGGCTTACCCTGTATGCAGGCGTGGCAGGCGGCGCCGACATTATTCTGCTCCCGGAGATCCCGTACGATATTGATAAGGTCGTAGAGGCGATTCACAAGCGTACGAGAGACGGAAAGGGATTTACAATCCTTGCGGTTGCGGAAGGTGCCATTTCCAAAGAAGATGCACAGCTTACCAAGAAACAGTACAAGGCAAAAGTTGCATCCCGCAAGTATCCGTCAGTTTCTTATGAGATTGCAGATCAGATTCAGGAGAAATGTGGTGTGGAAGTCCGCGTTGCGGTTCCAGGTCACACACAGCGTGGAGGAAGCCCGTGTCCGTACGACAGAGTATTATGTACCCGTCTTGGATCTGCCGCTGCCAAAGCAATCATGGAAGGAAAGTTTGGCTGTATGATCGCCATGATCAACAACAAAACCAAATGTGTGCCGCTCGGAGAGGTGGCAGGCAAGTTAAAGACGGTTGATCCGGACAGCCAGATGATCCAGGAAGCAAAACGGATCGGTATCAGTTTTGGAGATTAAATCTTCGGATATCCGACAAAAAGGAGAAGAAAAATGTCTTACACGGCTTTATACCGTAAGTTCCGCCCGCAGGAATTTGAAGATGTCAAAGGGCAGGAACACATTGTTACAACATTAAAGAATCAGATCAAAGCCGATCGCATAGGACATGCTTATCTGTTTTGCGGTACCAGGGGTACCGGAAAGACGACAGTTGCAAAGATTTTTGCAAAAGCAGTAAATTGTGAACACCCGGTAGACGGAAGTCCCTGTGGAAAATGCCCTGCATGTCAGGGCATTGCCGCCGGGACTTCTATGAATGTCATAGAGATTGATGCTGCATCGAACAACGGTGTGGACAATATCCGGCAGATTCGGGAAGAAGTATCTTACCGCCCGACAGAGGGAAAATACAAGGTTTACATTATTGACGAGGTGCATATGCTGTCGGCAGGTGCATTCAATGCGCTGCTCAAGACACTGGAGGAGCCGCCGGCATATGTGATTTTTATTCTTGCGACAACGGAAGCGCACAAGATCCCGATTACGATTCTGTCCCGCTGTCAGAGATATGATTTCCACCGGATTTCCATTGATACCATTACCGATCGTCTGGCAGAGCTGATGCGCACCGAGCAGGTGGATGTCGAGGAGCGCGCGCTGCGCTATGTGGCAAAGGCTGGAGACGGCTCGATGCGTGATGCGCTGAGTCTGCTCGACCAGTGTATTGCCTTTCACCTGGGGGAGAAGCTCACCTATGAAAATGTGCTGGAAGTGCTCGGTGCGGTGGATACGGAAGTGTTTTCCGCATTGCTGCGCCAGGTGCTGGCAAAAGATGTGACCGGTGCTATCCGGACAGTTGACCAGCTGGTGGACCAGGGACGGGAACTGGGGCAGATGGTGAACGATTTCACCTGGTACATGAGAAATCTTTTGCTCATCCAGAGTGCGGATGACATGGAGGAAGTGCTGGATATGTCAGCCGATCATCTGGCAGCCCTGAAAGAAGAAGCACAGATGGTGGAACCGGAAACACTGATCCGGTATATCCGGATTTTCTCAGAGCTGTCGAGTCAGATCCGGTATGCGGCACAGAAGCGTATTTTGCTGGAGATTGCAATTATCAAGCTTTGCCGTCCGCAGATGGAAAAAGATCTGTCGGCACTCAATGAGCGCATGGATGATATTGAGCAGAAGCTGGAAAGCGGGGCATTTGTTTCGGCAGCACCGCAGAGTGCAGCAGTTCCGGCAACAGGTGGTACGCAGGCTCCTGTGGCACAGGCACCGGAGAAAACAGAACTTCCCAAAGCCATTCCGGAGGACATTAAGCAGGTGATGCAGAACTGGAGATCGATCATTTCGGAGATGGGAGGTATCACCAGACAGTATTTAAATCAGGCGGTGCCGACACTCGGACCGGCGGGAGAACTACTTCTGATGTTTGACGATGCCAATGCGTTTGCCTATCTGAATGATAATAAGGCCGGGTGCATCGATCATCTGAAGGAAATGATCGCGCAGCGGTGCGCAAAGCAGGTGGAGGTACAGCTTCGCCTGAATGAAGGAAACCGCAGTGTGGCAAATACCGTACCGGATTTGCGGCAATTAATCAATTTTGATATTGAGGAAGAGAACTTCTAATGGTATGATAATACCAGATTCGTAAATAACTGAAATTAGAAAGCAGGAGGACCCCACATGGCAAAAAGAGGTGGATTCCCTGGCGGTATGCCGGGAAATATGGCGAATATTATGAAGCAGGCGCAGAAGATGCAAAAGCAGATGGAAGAGGCGCAGAAGAATTTAGAGGAACAGGAAGTAACGGCTACAGCAGGTGGCGGAGCCGTGGAAGTGACGGTTTCCGGTAAGCATGAAGTGACAAAGGTAAAACTGGCGGAAGAAGTAGTAGATCCGGATGATATCGAGATGCTTGAGGATCTGATCATGGCAGCGACAAATGAGGCCATGCGCAAAATCGACGAAGCTTCCCAGCAGTCTATGTCACAGATTACAGGTGCATTAGGTGGAGGACTGCCGTTCTAATATGGATTATTACAGTCATGAGATTGCAAAATTGATTGAAGAACTGTCTGCACTTCCGGGAATCGGAGCCAAATCCGCACAGCGGCTGGCATTTCATATCCTGAATATGCCGCAGGATCATGTGGATGCTCTGGCATCGGCAATTGTTTCTGCAAAGAAAAATGTCAAATACTGCAAGTGCTGTTTTAACCTGACGGATCAGGAAATCTGTCCGATCTGCAGTGACACTTCCAGAGATCACAAGACGATTATGGTGGTAGAAAATACCCGCGATCTGGTTGCATATGAAAAAACCGGAAAATACAATGGGGTCTATCATGTGTTACATGGTGCAATTTCACCCATGCTCGGAATCGGTCCGAACGATATACGGTTGAAGGAGCTGATGGTGCGTCTGGAAAAAGATGTGGATGAAGTGATTATTGCGACGAATTCCAGTCTGGAAGGGGAGACGACCGCAATGTATATTAGTAAGCTCATCAAACCGACAGGAATTAAAGTGACACGGATTGCCAGCGGAGTGCCGGTCGGCGGAGATCTGGAA
>DLQV01000181.1 GCA_002474415.1 Lachnospiraceae bacterium UBA7598 | reverse complement strand
ATTTTGATTTTAGATGAACCGACCAACGGTTTAGATCCTTCTGGAATCCACGAGATTCGCAATTTAATAAAGTCTCTTCCTACCCTTTATGATTGTACTATTTTAATCTCTTCTCATATGCTTTCTGAAATTGAACTGATTGCTGACGATATTGGAATTCTTAACCATGGAAGAATGCTTTTTGAAGGCAGTTTAGATGATTTAAAACAGAATGCTTTACAATCTGGATTTGCTGCTGACAATCTGGAAGATATGTTTCTTTCCATAATTGAAAACGACAATATTTCCAGAAAGAAGAGGGTCCAGTTATGAAAACACTTATGATCGAACTGCATAAAGAAAAAAGAACGGGTATAATGCCGATTCTTTTAGCTATGGGAATTCTTGGAGCAGCTTACGCATTTCTTAATTTTATAATCAGGAAAGATACCTTATTGAGTTTACCTCTGGCTCCAATGGACATATTATTAACCCAACTCTATGGAATGCTCATGATTTTAAACATGTTTGGAATTATTGTTGCAACATGCATAATCTACAATATGGAATTTAAGGGCGAAGCAATCAGGAAAATGTATGTGCTGCCTGTGAATGTTTCTTCCATGTATCTTTGTAAGTTTGTTATCTTGACAGTATTACTCCTGATTGCTGTCTTAATGCAAAACCTTGCACTCCTGAAAATAGGTATTACGGATTTACCTACAGGAACATTTCATTTGAATATGCTAATTGTGTTCACTGGATATTCCTTTGTTACATCCATGCCAGTACTTTCATTCATGTTATTAATTTCTTCCCGTTTTGAAAATATGTGGATTTCTCTCGGGATAGGCGTTGGTGGTTTCCTAAGTGGAATGGCAATCGCCAATTCCAAATTTCCATTATTTATGGTTCATCCATTTGTATTAATGTTAAAACCGGCTGTTACATTGAATGCTTCGCCTGATCTTACTGTCATAATCTTCTCTTTCGTGGAAACTTTCGCTTTCCTCGGAGTTGGACTATGGATTACTAAAAATTATCATTATGAATAAGGAGGTCAAACAAATGAATTTTTCAGAATTACTAAAAATCGAATTTATGAAAGTCAGGCGTTCTAAAATTATTCCACTTATTTTTATTGCTCCTATCCTGGTAATTATTTCCGGAATTGCAAACCTGAGTACTTATTTCACTCCGGAATATACAAATGCCTGGCCTGCTATGTTTATCCAAAGTGCTCTTGTTTATGCCTATTATCTGCTTCCTTTTAGTATGATTGTAGTTTGTGTAATGATTGCCGGACGCGAAACACAAAACAATGGTATTTTGAAAATGTTGGCTTTACCAGTCCAAAGACACGCCCTTTCTCTGGCTAAATTTTGTGTACTTGTTTTCTACCTTTTTATGGAAATGGTTGTTTTTATGATTGTATTTATTAT
The DNA here is from genome assembly GCA_002474415.1 of Lachnospiraceae bacterium UBA7598. Lineage (GTDB taxonomy): Bacteria > Bacillota > Clostridia > Lachnospirales > Lachnospiraceae > Roseburia. The sequence continues at coordinate 6,512 of DLQV01000181.1, read as the reverse complement.
CGCAGGTCTTATTGCCACAACCACGATGGAAATTACCGAAACATTGCCAATACTATACCTCCTGAAATGGTGTATTGGACTTTTTCTTACTATGCTCCCATGTGTAGCAACTATGTGGGCAATTACTGTTTTATTTGAAAAGCCATTGCTTTCCGTTGGTTTAAATCTATTACTTGTAATTCCCGGTATTTTAGTTGCAAATACCCCACTATGGATTGCTTATCCTTACTGTTACAGTGGATATCTCGTATCCTGTTCATTACATGACTTTACAACAGTTTCCTCTGACTCCACATTTGAACTTATGCCATTTTTGCCATGTGCAATCATTGTATTTATACTTGTTTTAACTGTATCTGTTAAGACTTTTGGAAAAAAAGAAATGAGGTAATTAAATTTCTCCGATACCATTACATTATCCTTGAAACAATTCATATAAATATGGTTTATTGTGACTATTTATTTCTTCTCGTCCAGCAACATCACACCATCTGCCGGATTATGATCAATCGCACCTACAATCCAGTTCGGAACGTATGGCTCCTCCAGATAGGAAATGTCTTCCGGTGTCAGTTTCACAACCAACGCTTTCGCCGCATCATCCAGATGCGCCGCTTTGGTCGCACCTATGATCGGTGCGCTGACACCTTTTGCCCAGTGCCATGCCGTGCTCTTTTGCCACAAGCTGCATATTATAAAACTGATAACCGTACATTGCGGACGCACCGAGTGCCCGCACCTTTCCTGCCTTTACCAGATCGTTTAGGGCTTCCATCGTCTCCTCGATCGGAGTCTCATAATCAAACCGGTGAATGATATACAAGTCCAGATAATCGGTTCCCAGACGTTTTAAAGTTCCATCAATTTCCCTGTGGATTGCTCCGGCAGACAATCTGCCCGGGTTGAAATAAACTTTTGAGGCAATGACAACTTTGTCCCTTGCAATGTTCTTTTTGAGTGCGCGTCCGAGATATTCCTCGCTGGTTCCCGCAGAATATCCGTTTGCCGTATCAAAAAAATTGATTCCGAGCGAAAGTGCATCTTTTACCACGTTTTCTGTTTCTGCTTCATCCAACGTCCAGTCATGCATCGTTCCCGCTTTTCCGAAACTCATGCAGCCGACACAGACTTTTGATACTTCTATTTCTGTTTTTCCAAGTTTTGTATACTCCATCGTGTACCTCCCACAGTTTCTTTTTTGCCCATTTCAACGCATTACCGATAATCCCCGGACACCTCCAGATAGCTCCGCTTCCCGCTGATATAATCCGCATAGGCAAGTTCCGGATCTTTTCCGCGAAAAACCGTACAGAGTCCGCACATATCGCAGTCCGCGATACATGGAAATGTATCTTTGATATACTGTCGTCTTTCCTCTTCTGTTGATGTTTCAATCTCTGGTGGTCTCATACGCTCACCTACTTTACCAGTCCGGAATTGCTCCGGTACTCTTCGTTGATCTCACGCAGTTCTTTCTCGCCGTTGATGTAAGGTTCATAAAAAGCATCCACCGAACCGCCACCGAGATTATCGCAACCATTGCAAAAATCACAGGCTCCGCCACACTGGTTTAAACCTTCCTGCACGATACGGATTCTTTCTTCTCTTGTTGTATCTTTAATCAATATGCTCTTAATCTCCATTGTGTTCTTCCTCCTTTGATCTTGCAAAGCCATATAGTCTTTTCAAATGACATTCCATCTGTTTTCAAAAAATTCATCCAATTATCAGTATTATTATACATAATAACGTAAGTGATTTAAATACTCTGAAACAGTTTTCCCAAATTTATGCAACAAACACATTGCTGTTTCCGCGGTCTGATACACTCATGAACAATTGGATGCTGTATAAAATATGATAAAAAGCGCAAAAAGCGACTGTTCCCATAAAAAACAATCGCTTTTAACCTTTTTTATAAATGCAACACATATTCTTTTTACTCTTGCACTGGAATTTACTTTTTCAAGTCAGCATTTTCTGTTATCTTTTGGTTATAGTGAAAAGAAATTGATATAACAAAAATTATTTCAGATAAAAAAGACCCATTTCTAAAAAAGGAAGTACCGGCAACATTTAATGCCAGTACTTCCTTTTTTGTTCTTCATCCAGGTCACGGATAAAACGCATCTTATATACCAGAAACTCTTCCAGATCCATCAGAATATGATAGAGCATGGCATAGCTTTCAAATGCCTCTCCGCTTTCCAGAGACCCCTGCTTTTTTAATTTTTCACAAATCTGTTTCAGTTTCCTTGTCTGTTCCTGCGGCTGGTTAAATTCCACAACATAGGATACAAGATAACGGACATATCCCGAAACCACTGCAGCTTCTTTCGGCATCGAACGGATTTTTTTCATCTCGTAATGCAGATTATGAAGCACCTGACACTGATCGAGCCGCATCTGAAAATAAGAAATATAGTACAGCGGATGTGACGGAAACGTATTGTTCTGATACTCATACGCTTCCTGTACAAACCCCTGTATTTGCTGTTCTAATGTGCAGATCTCATCCCAGACGCTGCTCTCCTGCGGCATGCTTTCCAGATAATCCGCCAGTACCAGAAGAATCTCCTGCAGACGCTGCTCCACAAAACGCATATTTGCAATCAAATGCTTTTTGCTGCTGGAATTGGCATGATAGAGGTTTATCAAAATGGCAATGGCAGTACCAATCAAAATAAGCCAAAATTCGTTCCAGACCGCATGGTCGAGATTCTTACTGGAAAATAAATGTGCCGCAATTACTGCATTTACGGATATGGTTGATCTCCAACCGGAACATTCCGTAATACAGACAATCGCTGCCAACAGTACCCCGTATGCAATCCACGGATTTTCGATCCAGGTAAAGCATGCCCACGCTAAAACCACCGTCAGCAAAAAGGTTGCCAGACGAAGCCCCGCCAGGCGAAGGGATTCCCACTTGGACGTCATAACTGTCAGCAGCGTGATGGTTCCCGCAGAGACTGCATAGTCCAGAGCCATCCGCCGAGCCAAATATATGGCCAGACTGCTTCCCACTCCGATTTTCAGTGAGAGTAACAGGATTTTTCGAAGTCTGTGATCCTTATTATTTAATAAATCCAACCTGCTTGCTGATTTTTTCATAAACCGCATCCTTGCGCTTATTGAAGGTCACTTTGTTTTTCTCAAACATATTATTTCCTTCAGTATCAATGGATACAATGAGTGGTCCGAATTCTTTCACACGGCAGTTCCAGAGTGTCTCCGGCATTCCCAGATCTCTCCACTCCGCACGCACGATCTCTTCCACTTCCGTTGCCGCAACAACGGCGTTTCCTGCCGGAAATACACAGTGGATCGCACCGAACTCCTTGCAGGCACGCTCGGTATTTTCCTTCATGCCGCCTTTTCCGATGATCACTTTGACTCCTGTCTGCTTTACAAATTCATACTCAAATTTTTCCATGCGCATACTTGTCGTCGGTCCTACGGAAACCATCTCAAACTTGTCATTTTCCAGAGGACGGATGATTGGTCCTGCATGGAAGATGGCATTGTTTCTCACATCAACCGGAAGTTCTCTTCCCTCTTCTACCAGACGACGATGTGCTACATCACGACAGGTTGTCATGCTTCCATCCAGGTATACAATATCTCCGACTTTAATATCTTTTAAATCTTCTGTGGATACCGGGGTAATCAGTACCTTTTTCCCATTTCTCATTTCTACCATTATAAAGTCACCTCCGAATGTGTTGTAATCTTATAATTTAAGTCCTTATCAAAGACAATGTGTCCTCTTCTGTGGCTCCAGCATCCCACATTTACAGCAACACCGATAGCAGACGGATGACGTGCGGTATTTTCAATATTAACTCCCATGACAGAATAATTTCCTCCCATACCCTGCGGTCCAAGACCAATGGCATTGATACCATCTTCCAACAGCTTCTCCATCTTGGCTGCCTTTTCATTATCATTATGAGATCCTATTTGTCTCATCAGTGCTTTTTTTGAATTCAGTGCTGCAGTCTCTACGGAAGTGCCTACGCCGACACCTACCAGCAGTGGTGGACAGGCATTTAATCCATAAGAAGTCATACGGTCCAGCACGAACTTCGTCACACCTTCATACCCTTCTCCCGGCATCAGAACGGTAGCATTGCCCGGAAGCGTACATCCGCCACCAGCCATGTAAGTATAGATCTCACACTGATCTGAGTTCGGAACAATATCCCACCATACCGTAGGAGTTCCTTTTCCAACATTTTTTCCGGTATTATACTCATCAAAAGTCTCTACGGAATTGTGACGTAACGGGGTCGCAAAGGTAGCCTGTACTACCGCATCTTTTAACAATCCTTCCAGATCATCAATAAGTGGGAATTTTGTACCGCATTTTACCCAGAACTGTAATACCCCGGTGTCCTGACAGGAAGGACGGTCCATTTCCAGAGCCAGTTTCTGGTTACGGAACATGGTATCATAGATGACCTTGGTCATGGGAGTGTCTTCTTTGCCTCTCAGTTCCTGCAATTTTGCAATGACATCATCCGGCAGTTTCTTCGCAGTGAATCCTACGAACTGCGCCATGATATCCGTCAGTTTCTTTACCTGTGCCTCATTTGACATATCTTTTTTCCTCCAAATTTTCATTCCTTTATGTTACAATATCAGTTTTTCTTTTCTCTATAACATATCTCATTTCAGGTAAAATGTACATTTCATATACTTGACGTCAGCATAGTTTTTAACTATACTGAAAATTACGAAATCACTTTTTAAGAAATGGAGGTTCTTTGTCATGACTCTGACACAATTGGAATATTTTTGTATGGTGTGCCACTATAACAGTATTACAAGAGCTGCGGAGGCTCTCTATGTCTCACAGCCCACGATTTCTACCTCAATTCGTGATTTGGAAAAAGAATTTCATTTAAAGCTTTTTAATCATGGAAGAAACAGGATTTCCCTTACGAAAGACGGAGAAGCTTTTTATCAGAAAGCAGAATGTATCATAAAACAGACACAGGAACTCTACACAAATTTCTCAAATATTGAAGAACATCGTCCGCCTCTGCGCATCGGAATCCCCCCTATGATCAGTACCGTATTTTTTCCAAAAGTTACAGATCAATTTCAGGAACAACACGATATTCCCATTCAGCTTTTAGAATACGGTTCTATTCGCGCCCGCACTTTGGTAGACAATGAGCAATTAGATGTGGCAATAGTGAATATGGATTTTTACAATCTGAATAAGTATAATAGTTATGTCATGATGGAAGACCGATATGTCTATTGTGTCCACAAGACACATCGATACGCAGGCGAAAAAGAAATTACCATGGAAATGTTAAAAGATGAACCCATTATTTTATTTAACACAGACTCTGTCCAGACACAGACTGTAATTACCCATATGCGTTCTGCGGGAATTACTCCCAACATTCATATGTATTGCAGCCAACTGGTCACTGTCCTCAACTTTGTCCGTGGTGGTAAATGTGGCGCATTTCTATATTCGTCCCTTGCTGCCAATCACAGAGACTTCTTGGAAATTCCCGTCACTCCGGAGATCTCCAACAGGTTTGGTATTATATGGAAAAAGGGAATTTTTATATCTGATCAGTTAACTAAATTTATAACGTTTGTAAAAAATTTTGATGCTGCATCTTATTTTTCCGAGTATTCATAACCTATTCGTTCCTTTGGGTTTTGTCAACATTTGCTCTGCCACTTTTATGCTCTCCGGCTCTTCCGTGATTCCACTAATATCCGCATCTACTGTTTTACTGTTTTCAAGATCCAGCTGTGCATTCAGTTCACATTGCCGTGCCAGTTTCTCCTTCGCTTCCCTGATCAGTTTCGGATAGCGGATCATAAAGTTATCCTGCAGGGTATATCTTTGGTTATCATAGGATGATTTCAGCAGCTTTAATCGCTGTACATCATTGTCCACTTCCATTTTTTCACGGATCAGGGGATTTCCGGTTGCAACGGCTTTGATTTCTGCATACGACAGTGTTGCCTCGTCAATATCCTCACAGCTTCGGCTTACGGTTTTACTGGTCATTACCTGTGAAATAAACCGCTGTTTATTTTCGACAAGCGCCCAGTTGTATGCATCAAATGTTGATTTTGTCACATACCGATAGACAGCAATCTCCTCATTTTCATTTCCCTGCTGAATACCGCGTCCTTCCCTCTGCTCTATGGAAGAAGACTTCCAGGGACAATCTACATGATGAAGTGCCACAAGGTGTTTTTGTACATTGACACCGGTTCCACATTTGTCTGTAGAGCCAATCAGCACTTTTTTCTTACCGGTACATATCATTTCTCGTCCACATTTTCAACCCACTTTCCCGTCCACATTTGTCTTCTACGTGGACGAGAGCATATTTTTATTCAAATCAAACTATTTTTTAACGAAAAAAAAGAGCCTCCGGATTTCTCCGGAGGCCCTCAAAGCCTTGCTATTACTGACTTTTATCTTAGAACTTACCAGCCTTTGCAGCTTCCTCAACAGATACTGCAAC
>DLQV01000256.1:10972-12622 GCA_002474415.1 Lachnospiraceae bacterium UBA7598 | reverse complement strand
TCTCAGTCCCAATGTGGCCGGTCACCCTCTCAGGTCGGCTACTGATCGTCGCCTTGGTAGGCCGTTACCCCACCAACTGGCTAATCAGACGCGGGTCCATCTCATACCACCGGAGTTTTTCACACCAGACCATGCGGTCCTGTGCGCTTATGCGGTATTAGCAGTCGTTTCCAACTGTTATCCCCCTGTATGAGGCAGGTTACCCACGCGTTACTCACCCGTCCGCCACTCAGTCACAAAATCTTCAATCCCGAAGGAAATCAAATAGAGTGCTTCGTTCGACTTGCATGTGTTAAGCACGCCGCCAGCGTTCATCCTGAGCCAGGATCAAACTCTCATGTTAAAAAGTTTTGTCCTGCCAGAATCAAATCTGGCTTTTCATCAGAAACAATGTTTCCGATTTACTGTTTTAAGGTTGCTTCTTTAATAGAAGCGTTCTTGAATTATTCTCAAAATCTTTCAAGGTTTTTCACTGTTCAGTTATCAATGTTCGTTGTTGTTATTTTCAACAGCTTGTATATTCTATCATGTTTACAAGTCGTTGTCAACAGCTTTTTTATTTTTCTTTGTTGTCGTTCTTTCGCGGCAACTCTGATATCTTATCATGTCTGTCGCTTTTTGTCAACAACTTTTTTTCTCGGCAATTTATTCTGCCGGAGCTCAATATCACTTGGCTTTATCCGGTCAGAACTGCTCTGCACGAGTCAGCTTTGTTATAATACCACCCGGCTCGAATTTTGTCAATCAGAAATTACAAATTAAATTATGTTCAGACAATTTATGTTGTATTCTAAAATTGTTATGTCGTGCTTTTTATTTTTCACACAATATAGGAAATTCATATGACATAGCCTACGCCTGAATTGCATCCAGTGCCTCCCTGACATTTGCTACCCCGATCAGCTTCATTGCATACTTCTTCCCCACAGAAGGAAGGGATACCTTTGGCAGAATGCATACTTCAAACCCAAGCTTGGCTGCCTCTGCCACACGTTGTTCTGCCATGCTTACACCACGCACTTCCCCGCTTAATCCCACCTCTCCAAAACAGATGGTCTTCTCATCAATCGTCAGATCCAGTTTGCTTGACATGATGGCAAGCACAATTCCCAGATCAATTGCCGGTTCATTCATACGGATTCCGCCCGCGATATTTACATAAGCATCACAATCCGACAACTGCATTCCAATACGTTTTTCCAAAACTGCCATCAGCAGATTCACGCGGTTAAAGTCCGTTCCGGTCGCAGTTCTCCTCGGATTGTTGAAATAGCTGTGACAGATCAGCGCCTGAATTTCCAAAAGAATCGGACGGGTACCCTCGATGGAACATGCCACGACAGAACCGGAAGCATCCTTTGGTTTGCCACTGAGCATATACTCAGACGGATTCTCCACCTCAACCAGTCCCTCTGTGCGCATCTCAAAAACACCGATTTCGTTCGTGGAGCCAAAACGGTTCTTCACGCCACGCAGAATCCGGTAGCTTTCATGACGGTCTCCTTCAAAATAAAGAACCGTATCTACCATATGTTCCAGTACACGTGGTCCTGCCACGACGCCTTCCTTTGTCACATGCCCCACAATAAAGATCGAGATATCCATTCCTTTTGCGATCTGCATGAGAACACCTGTAGACTCACGCACCTG
>DLQV01000256.1:0-10924 GCA_002474415.1 Lachnospiraceae bacterium UBA7598 | reverse complement strand
GAAACGTTTTCGTTATACATGGTCTGGATACTGTCGATCACCACAATCTGTGGCTTATTCCGTTCAATTACCGTGCGTATGGTGTCCAGACTGGTCTCACACAACAGTTCCAGATGATCACTGAACGTGCCAATCCGCTCTGCACGCAGTTTGATCTGCTGCAGGGACTCTTCCCCGGATACATACAGTACCGAAAGATTCTGCCCGGACAGATTCCGGCAGACTTGTAATAAAAGCGTTGATTTACCAATTCCCGGATCTCCTCCAACCAGAACGAGGGAGCCTTTTACAACTCCCCCGCCCAATACACGATCCAGCTCCGGCATGGATGTGGAAATCCGCTCCTCATCCGATGTCTTTATTGCAGAAAGCGGAACAGGTTTCGCTTCTGTCGCTGGTTTTATTTTTCCGGAAGTACTGAGCGCTTTCCGGTCCACCAGTTCCTCTACGAACGTGTTCCACTCTCTGCATGCCGGACACTGGCCCATCCATTTGGATGATTCATATCCGCAATTCTGGCAAAAAAACGCACTGGTTTTTGCTTTTGCCATATATTATCTCTTTTCTACGCGGATTGCTACCGCATCTGCTCCTTCTAATTCTACACTCAGGCTTAATTTGCCTCCAAGATTGGTCTTCATTGTTCCTGCAGACTTGCCATCGATATCAATCTCGTACTCTGTCTCTTCTGCCAGCTCCAATGTGATCTGTGCATCTTCCGGTCCCTCTACCGTAAAGCTGACGGTATTCTCATCCTCTGTAAAATTGGTGACAGCTGTACCCGGTACAGATTCATATACAAACAGTCCGTTACGCTCCAGCTTTGTAATCTCCTTGAACGTTTTTACTTTGTATTTATCTCCATGAAATTCGTAGTTATCAAGCTTTGCTTTCGCTCCCAGAGTGTAATCGCTGAAACTAAGGGTTCCGTTTCCTTCCGTACGAATTAATTCACTGATTGCAGCCATGATTTTTCCTCCTGTGTGGTTGATTATTTGGTTCTTAAATTATATCACTTTTTATCTTTTGATACAATGATTTCCTTGTTCTTCGTCGTCACGATCACACGGTCTCCGGCATGGATTTCTCCACGGATCAGTGCGTCTGCTAAACGGTCTTCCACCTCATCCTGCAGTTTTCTGCGCAGAGGTCTGGCACCGTATTTGCGGTCATAAGCTTTTTCAACAATATATTCCTTTGCAGCTTCCCGTACCACCAGATCGATCTGTAACTGTTCCTTACAGCGTTTCTGTAAATCACGCACCATAATGCCGATGATTTTTTTCATATCGTCTTTGTTCAGCGCACGGAATACAATTGTCTCATCAATACGGTTTAAAAACTCCGGTTTAAAAATACGCTTGACTTCTTCCATCACGCTGGCTTTCATCCGCTCGTGATCCTGCTTTTCATCTTCTTTTGCACCAAAGCCAAGCTTCTTCGGCTCGATGATCGACTGCGCGCCCGCATTACTGGTCATGATGATAATAGTATTCTTGAAATCCACTTTGCGTCCCTGAGAATCTGTAATATGCCCGTCATCCAACACCTGAAGTAAAATGTTAAACACATCCGGATGCGCTTTTTCAATTTCATCGAACAAAATCACAGAAAATGGATTTCTGCGGACTTTTTCGGAAAGCTGTCCCCCATCTTCATGGCCCACATATCCTGGCGGGGAGCCAATCATTTTAGATACACTGTGCTTTTCCATATACTCCGACATATCTACCCGGATCATGGATTCCTCGTTGCCAAACACAGCCTCTGCCAGTGCTTTGGAAACTTCCGTCTTTCCGACACCGGTTGGTCCCAAAAACAGGAACGAACCGATCGGACGCTTCGGGTCTTTGAGTCCCACGCGACCACGGCGGACAGCCTTGGAAACTGCAGATACCGCTTCTTCCTGTCCAATCACGCGCTTGTGCAGTGTTTCTTCCAGTTTCTGCAGACGGGATGCCTCGCTTTCTGTCAGACGGCTGACCGGAATCTTTGTCCATCCAGCCACCACATCGGCAATCTCATTTTCGCCCACCACCGGAACTTTGTTTTTGGATACGCGGCGGTTCTTTTTTTCGAGTTTTTCCCTGGATGCCTGCAGGCTCTCCCGTGTCTCTTTCAATGTGCGGGCTTTCTCGATATCTCCCTCCTGCAGCGCATGTTCCATATCCAGTTCCGTCTGATGAATCTCACGGTTTAACTGCATCATCTCATCCGATCCATGCATCATTCCAAGCCGTGCTTTTGCAGCTGCCTCATCCATCAGATCAATCGCCTTATCCGGCAGAAAACGGTCATTGACATAACGTGCCGATAAACGCACGGATGCTTCCACGCCCTCGTCTGTGATCTGTACGTGATGATGTTTTTCGTAGAGTTTCCGCAATCCTTTTAAAATCTCGATGGATTCCTCCTCGGTCGGCTCTTCCACCTGTACCGGCTGAAAACGCCGCTCTAACGCTGCATCCTTTTCAATATACTTGCGGTACTCTTCGATTGTGGTTGCTCCAATCACCTGTACGTCCCCGCGTGCAAGTGCCGGTTTTAAAATATTAGAGGCATCAAGCGCACCTTCTGCCCCGCCTGCACCAATAATGGTATGCAGTTCATCAATAAACAACAGTACATTTCCTGCCGCTTCCACTTCCCCGATGACTTTTTTGATACGGTCTTCAAATTCGCCACGGTATTTTGATTTGGCAACCAGACCGGACATATCTAAGGATACCAGGCGTTTATCTGCCACAATATCCGGCACGTTTCCGGTTACCAGGCTCTGTGCAATTCCCTCAACGATTGCGGTCTTGCCGACTCCCGGTTCCCCAATCAGGCATGGGTTATTTTTGCCTCTGCGACACAGAATCTGAATCACCCGTTCGGTTTCTTTTTCCCTGCCAATCACAGGATCTAACAATCCTGCCCGTGCCATGGCTGTCAGATCACGTGAATACTGATCCAGTGTAGGGGTAAGGGTTGCCCCTTCGCTTTTTCCACGCTGGATTTCTTCCCGGTACTGTGCCGGGTCTTCTCCCATCGCTGCAAGCACATCCACAAAAAGTTTCTGTGGATTGGCCCCCATGGTATTTAACAACCGCGAAGCTGCGCAATCCCCTTCTTTTATCATGGCAAGGAGCAGATGTTCTGTCCCGATCTCATCGCTTTCAAAACGTTCCGCCATCTCTTCCGCACGGTCAAGCACCATCTGTGTGCGTGGGGAATATCCGTCCCGGTCTGCTACCGTCACCTCTTCCCCTGCGGCAACCAGTTCATCGATCAGTTTGAGCAATGCCTCCAGTTCCACGTTATTGGCTGTCAGAACTTCTGCTGCCACACCGGTACCTTCCTTGAGCAGTCCCGCCAGAATATGTTCGGTTCCAACATAGTTGCAGCCGGACGACCGGGAAAGGCGGTTCGCAAAACTCAAAGCTTTTTTCGCCTTATCTGTATATGGAATCAATGTTTATACCTCCTGTCACTATTTTATAAATCAATAAATTCGATATCGTCATCGGTATCTTTTTTCGGTTTTTTCTTTTTTCTTCCAAGCATAGAGTTCCGGACTTCTTCTGCTAATTCTTTCTGCAGTCTGATATCCTCGTCCGGATCCTCATATCTGTCTGTCTTCTCTTCCGGTTCTTCCTCATCCTCGTCCCCGGCATCATCCAGGTCATCGTCATCATCCAGATCGTCATCTAAATCGTCCTCAATGCCCTCTAACAGTTTATGCATAAATCCGCCTTTTTTGCGGAAAGTGTCTTTCTTATAACGCTTAGAAATTCCCTTTTCATTATCATCTTCTTCAGGTTCTTCCGGATCTTCATAAAGATCATCATCGTCATCATCATATTCCTCATCATAATCCTCATAAAGATCATCATCATCATCATCGGCGTCACCTTTTTTTCTTCTGACAATCAACACTACGATAATGATCAGAAGAATCAGTACAACTACAACAAATGCACAGAGGATCAGTCTCATCTGACTTTCCGTACTCTGGAATAAGCCGTCTGCGCCCTGCTGCGTCGATGCTTCTGTCGAAGCATTTTCTCCCCCCATGGTATGTTTATACTGATTATAATTCATACATACAAACGGATAAATTTCTTCCGGATCATCCAGATCCAGCATATACAGTGCACCGTTTTCTCCATTTTCATCCACAAGATACAAAATCCTCAACGGTGTATCTACGCCGTCTTTGCGCATACATGGGTATGGATTATCCCACAGAGTCACGGTATCTTTGACAAATCCATCCAGGACATAACGGTCCGGTATGCTGTCCGTCAGATAAAGTTTCGTTCCATCGATGGTGAAATACCGCTGTCCGTCCGAAGATGTCTTTGTCTCTTCTTTTTGTGTCTCCTGTGTCGCCTGTGATTCCTGCTGCGCTGTTCCCCTGGTTACATGGATCGTGTAAGTTTTTTTCACGCCATTTTCCGCCTGCACAACAATCTTTACGTTATTTGTGCCTGTCTGCAGTTTGTCTGCACCACTGACAGAGATCACGGATGCTTTGGCATCGTTTGGCTGTGCGCTGACTGCCAGAGAACTTACCTGATCTCCCACCTTCGCCTTATACTCGGTAACTTTTGGCTGAAACTCCGGAGAAAGTGTTCCCTCGGAAATGGTCAGCGATGCCAGTGTATTGTCTGCGGATTTTTCATCGGATGCCACAGCCGAATTGTCTACAGAGACCGATACACTTGCCCCTCCTACATCCACGCGGTCCCCTTCCTGGTTTCCCGCAGATGGTGCGGATGCTGCAAAACTTGCAGTGCCGGCTGCATCTGCTTTAAATCTGATCGTTCCGCTTGCACGCTTACTTCCAGAACCGTAGCTTCCCAGTGTCATGGAAACCGTACCTGCATTTACGCTGGTTTCCGCCGATGCGGACTGATAAGTGAAAACGTCTTTGGAATACGTCAGGTTCACGGTACCCGTCACCCCTGCCGGCAGTGTCACGGTAACTGTCAGGGTATCTCCAATCTTTACCGATTTAGCACTTAAGGCGATAATCATATTCTCTGCCTGTGCCTGCAGATCCGGTGTCATCACACAACCGATCAGAAACACCAGTGCTAATACTGCTCCCAGTATCCGTTTTCCTTTTGTTTTCCGTATTTGTCTCATTTTTTTGCCTTTCTTTTACTGCTGAATCGTAATCTGTCCGCGAAGATGCCTGCTCAGATATACCAGATCCAATACGTTTACCCCGTCTTTTTTACGGTTTGTGTCTGCAGCTTCCAGATAATATCCGGTCAGTTTTTCCGATCCGTTAAGATGCCGGTTCAGCCGGTTTACATCTGTTTTATCTATCTTCCCGTCTCCGTTTACATCTCCATAAATCACAAGGGTGTAGGAAGAAACTTTTTTGTTTTTGTTGTCATACAGTTGCAGGACATTGCCGGTTGCAACGTTTCCCGTCACGCTTTTTCCGGCAGCACTGACCAGTTTTACCGTTCCCGCAGTCACTTTAAGTTTCTTTAAAAATGTGGATGCAGAGGTCTGCGGCTGAATACCTGTGACCATTTTATTTCTGATCTGATAGGTATTCGAAGTCACGGAACTTTTTTCCGTTGTCGTCGGGGTTGCCGGTGTTGTAATGGATGATGTACCTGCTTTTTTTACAATCGTAATCGTATAGGTTTTGGATGTCCCGCTCTCCGATTTGCAGGTGATCTTGCAGGTATTGGTTCCCGTCTGGAGTTTTTTCGTTCCGGTTCCCGACACAGACGATTTTGCTGCTACCGGTGATGCACTGATTGTAACAGAAGAAATCTTGCCGTCCACCACAAGTGAATATGATGTCTTGTCCCCGCGAAATGCAGGCGTCAGTGTCTGTCCGCTTACACTGAGCGTTTTCAGATAATTGTTCGGATTTCCTTTGGCCGTAAACGTCACTGCCGAAGCTGGCATATTGGAATAAACCGGAATCCGGAATACAAATGCCTGCTGTTTGTCCGCATATCCCTGACCAAGCTTTCTGCCTTCGTTGTAGGCAGCCGCAAGATTCGCCATATATTGATGACCGTACAGATTTTTCTGGTTTACCACATTGAATTTCTGAAAATACAATGTATCCTGTCCCACACCAATATAGTTTTTTGCCAGGATTTTTGCGCCTCCTTCGAGTGCCGCATAGCGGGTATTCCATCCCGCCTTCTTTGCATAAGCCAGTCCGTTTTTGATGACCAGCGTAGAAGTAATGCCGGCAGCTCCCACGTTAAAATAGTTGTAGTAACCTTCGTAACCGCTGTAAGTACCGGAAATCAGGGAACTGGTTCCTCTAAGCCCCTGCTCCTGGCGCACTCTCGACGCAAGATGATACGGGCTGACACCGGTCTCTTCTCCGATGTCCATAAAAGCCTGTGCATAATCAAGTGTGGAACCATCACTATCCTGAACACTGTTTTCCATAAAGGTTCCCTTCAGAATAGAAGAAACTCCCTGTTTGGTCTGCACCTGGCTGAAACTTAAACTTTCAAACTGGAAAATATCGGTTTCGCTGAGAAAATTCCGCGGATCCATATAATAGGCAATATATTTGGAATTGGCTCCAACCCAGGAAGATCCGTCATAAATCGTCCACACATTGGTTGTCCAGTCATATGCCCCTGCCGCCGTGGATTTTGTCGCATCGTTTCCGGTTTTTGGAACAAGATTAATCCCATTGGCACTCTCCCTGGTAATCACGGTATTCCAATCCAGTCCGGTATTCACTGCCTGAAACTGCCACTGCGGGTATGCGGTATGAAGCGCGGAAAGTGCACTGATATAGCTTTCCGGAAATCCTGCCGCACGCAGCTGTACGGCATAGCTGCTGGCTGCTGCATCGACACGCACACAGACTCCTGTAAGTGTTCCTGTTATAAGAATTGCTCCGCAAAGCAGAGCACTCAAAACGCGTTTTATCTTTCGCATTATTTTTCCTCACCTGTTATGCTTTTGAATGTTTGCCCTGTATTGCGATACATCAGGGATGTACCGCAGTCTTTGTATTATTATATAGAAAAAGCATATCTGCGTCAATTCTGTGTGTCGTTCTTTTTCTCCCGGGTACAATTACTCTCCTTTATAATATAATGCGGTCTTTTTTTCACCTCCATATAGGTTTTTGCAATATACTGTCCCATGATTCCCATACAAAACAACTGAATTCCGCCGATACATGTCACGATACATACCAGCGATGGCCAGCCGGCAACCGGATCCCCGAATACCAGTGCCCGCACAATTTCCGCGACGATTGCGACAAAAGAAACCACGGTAAGTACCAACCCCAGATACGATGAAATTTTCAACGGAACATCCGAAAAATTGATAATTCCATCAAAAGAATAGCGCACGAGCTTCCAGAAACTCCACTTGGTTTCTCCCGCAGACCGTTCTACATTTTCAAATTCCAGCCACTTGGTATCATATCCGACCCAGGCAAAGATTCCTTTGGAAAACCGGTTATATTCACTGACAGAAAGAATGGAATCTACCATGGCACGGTTCATCAGGCGGTAATCCCTTGCCCCATCTGCAATCTCAATGTGGGAAAGTTTCCGCATAACTTTATAAAACATCCGTGCAAAAAACGAACGGATCTTTGGTTCTCCCTGCCGGTTAATCCGGCGGGTTGCCACATTGTCACAGTCTCCGGCTTCTAACATCGCGGCCATCTGTGGCAAGAGCGATGGCGGATCCTGCAGATCCGCATCCATCGTAGTCACATAATCCCCCTTTGCATAGGACAATCCTGCCAGCAGCGCCGCTTCTTTTCCAAAATTGCGGGAAAAAGAAAGATAGTGCACGCACTCATCTTCTGCTGCGAGTTCCCGGATCTTTTGCAATGTTGCATCCTTCGATCCGTCGTTGACAAATAAATATTCAAAATCATAATCGCCCATTTCCCGTGTCACGCGGTTTAATTCCCGGTACAAAATCTGCAGAGATTCCTCCTCATTGTACATCGGTACGACGATGCTGATGCATTTTTTCCCCATGTTTCCCCCTTGTCTTATATCTTATCCACATACTAAACAGGAATAACAAAAGTGCAGCTATGCTGATGGCAGCTCCGATCTGTACGCCCGGTGTGGTGTAACGCAGCTCAATCTTATGCGTTCCTTCTTTTAAGTGTACACCAATGAGTGCATCTGCGAAAGGCTTTATTTTCGTCTTTTTCCCATCTACATACAGGCTCCAGCCCTCATCGGCCGGCACCGACAGAATCAGTCTTCCCGCCTGCCTGACATCGATACTTCCAACGATCCTGCGATCCGTCATTTTGTCGAGTGACATGGTCTGTTCGCTGAGCGTCTCATACGCAGTGCACATAGCCTTGAAATTCAGGCGGTACACATGGTATTCAATCGTTTCTGCATTGAGATTGGTAATATTTACCTTCGTTCCGGCTTTGCACTCTCCCAGATCCAGCAGATAGCGGTGTGTGGTCTTCCCATACTGCTGCGTCCATCCGTCATCTCTTGATACCGTCAGAGAATCTGCATTACAGGTTACATAATCTGCATAATAATATCCATCCTCGGAAATATCAATTGTCGTATCCCCGGCTACCTGCGACTGTGTACAGGTTGCCGGATAAAGCATGTCTCCTTTTGCGCCCAGTTGCTTTGCCAGGGAATTCAGAGAACCGATCCGGTCAAGCATGGAAGATTCCCAGCCACGGATTGCCTTTTCGCTCATCATATAGCCAAGCGGCAGGCAATAATTGTTCCGATAGAGGTAATTTCCGTTACTGCTGCCCACAAGCGTCCGCAAAGGACTTTCATCCTTTGGATTGGAAGAAAGCATGTATTTTACAGAAAACATAGCTGACGGAAGTGGAGAAGCACCATTGTAACAGTAGAAATTCTTTCCTCCCTCCATATACAGGCTCTGGAAAAGATGGCTGACATCCAGATTCATCAGGGAAGAAAAGACCGTCGCAGAACGATATCCGTACAGGCTGTCATCGTTTTTTGTTTTTCGCCCGCTGTCTTCCACGCGGTAAAATCCGTCCGTTCCGTTATCCTCTTTTGCCTGCTGCAACAGGTCTTCGTAGTATCCCTGTTTATCTGTATAGGCCACACGACTGGTAACACCAAGCCCGGTTACCGCCATATTGATTGCCAGTTCCGCGATGGCAACACAAAAGGTGACCTCCCGCAAGGCTATCCGCATTTTCTTCGGTGCAAGCTTCAGTAAAAGAAACAGGATTCCATAAACAAGGATAAACAGCATAGTAATCACAACTGCCATGTACTCCGTCACCAGTTCGTCCCCGTAATATCCGGAGAGAACCATCAGTGTCAGTGCGGCAAGCGTTGCTATGATGATATGCCAGCGCCGGGTTCCTTTCCATTTGCGGATCGTTGCAAATCCCATGACGAGAAGCATAAAAATGTAAAGGAATGACTGTCTGCCCGGCAATGCCTGTGGAAAATGCATGCCATGCCAGATGTAATCCAGCTGATTATCCGCAAAACTTACAAGGAAAAAGGCAAGCATCAACATACGCGGAACTTTTTCTTTCCAGGAAATTCTACGGTTCAGTACATACAGCCACACCAGTACCAGTGTAAATGCCCCCGCATACAGATTCGGCCAGTGATCATTTCCCGTATAACTTGTGGTGACGGTTGCCGCACGCCCCAGCTCTGCAATAATCGAAAAATACCACTCCAGTGTTTTCGGGAAACTGTCTTCGGCAGATCCGGATGCAGAAAGCACGGCGATCTCCGGCAATAGCAGTACCATCGAAACAGACCCCGCCAGCAGAGAATACCACGCAAACCGCAAAAATGCCTTCAGTTTTCCACCTTTCTGCGTAAAAAAGAGGAGAACAAAATAAAACACCAGAAAGATGCAGATCATGATGGAAATGTAATAATTTGCAAACACCGACAATGCAAGGGTCACAAAATACAGTCCCGGTTTCTGCTCCCGTACCAGTTTTTCCAGTCCTGCCATGATCAGCGGGAAAAGCAGGATACAATCCATCCACATAATATCCCAGCTGTAAGCTGCAACAAATCCGGACAGTGCGTATGCCGTAGAAAATACCAGTGCCGGGATCACTTGATTTTTATGGAGTTTTCCGTCTTTTCCGATCAGATGAAAATGATATTTCAAAAACAGGAAAAAAGTCAGTCCGCACAGAGCAATCTTTACCAACACCAGTATCGTCATAAACTCGATTACGTAATGTTTCGGGCAGAGCACTATCAGGAAATTAAGCGGGCTTGCCAGATAATAGGCATACAAAGAAACAAAATCCGATCCAAGTCCCAGATTCCAGGAATACTGCAGGCTGCCCCCGGTTCTTAATTTATGGAGAAACTCTGTAAAAAACGGACAATACTGATGATACATATCGATATGCAGAATACAATTGTCACCAAAAGGATATACCCCGTTTCCAATACAGATGATCACGCAGATCACAAATGGCAGAAGAAAAGCCATCACATAAGGAAAAGACCGGTGTGACACCATCCGGGAAATCAATTTTTTCATGTTCTTACTCATCCTTTTCTTTGTTTTTTTCAAACAGCTGATAATACTGAAGCTTCTTGTAGGTCTGAAGCTGTTTTTTGTCGGCTCCGATCCCCTCCGTCTGTCCCGCTGCTGAGATTACCGGATAGGTTTTACTCAGACTTAAGAGATAATTCTGGTATGCATTTGTCGGCACTCCTGCCGCAGTAAGTACCTGCGCCGCAAGATAATTCAGACTCGTATTCTTGTCTTTTGCTCCCTCAATCTCATAGTTGCTCCACACCAGATACGGTACGAGATAGCGTTTTTGTGTCTCTACCTGCGCCCCGTTTTCTACGACAGAAGCCACCGTATCATTCGGCTGATGGTCCCCGAAAAATACGATGATCGTCTTGTCATCCACTTTGGAAAAATAATCAATCAGATTTTCGAG
>DLQV01000203.1 GCA_002474415.1 Lachnospiraceae bacterium UBA7598 | reverse complement strand
TGTCTTTCCTGCTCCGGAAATAGCCTGATAAGTAGTAGCAACTACTTCATATGGCTCGAACTCTTTCCATGCAGTCAGAACCGGCGCATAACTTTGGATGGAGCAGTTTGGCTTTACTGCTACGAAACCACGGGTTGTGCCCAGACGCTCCTTCTGGTATTTGATAACTTCCATGTGCTGTGGATTGATTTCCGGAACTACCATCGGCACATCCGGTGTCCAGCGGTGCGCACTGTTGTTGGAAACAACCGGTGTCTCTGTCTTTGCGTAATCTTCCTCGATCTTTTTGATCTCTTCCTTTGTCATGTCAACAGCAGAAAATACAAAGTCAACCTGAGAAGCTACCTGCTCTACCTCATTTACATTCATTACTACAATATTCTTTACAGCCTCCGGCATTGGAGTATCCATTTTCCAACGATCTCCTACTGCCTGCTCGTAAGTCTTTCCTGCACTTCTTGGACTTGCTGCAATCGTGGTAACCTCAAACCATGGATGATTCTCCAGCAAAGAGATAAATCTCTGTCCTACCATACCTGTTCCGCCAAGGATACCAACTTTTAACTTCTCACTCATTTTTCCAATCTCCTCTGTTCTTTTCTTTATACGCGGACACCTGTCTTTCACAGAAAAACGCTTTTGTTTTTTGTCCGCGTTGCACGAACATGTGTCTTTATAGGAAATATATTACTTGAAACTCCGTAAAATTACAAGGAACAAATTGTCCTAAATAAATAAAATATTCAGCAAATATATGTAGGACTTGCACAATCTGAAATACAGCCTAAGCTATATCTCAGGCTTTACCTGCTCTCCAGTTTTCTGCCAGATACGCCTCTTCGATTGCGATCACTTTCTTCATCGCCTCTTCCCCAGGCGCACCAATCGTCAGACGTTTATTGACACAGGTTTCCATAGAGATTGCATCATAGACATCCTCCTCGAATACCGGAGAAAACTGTTTTAATTCTTCCAGACTCATATCGTCGATCGGCATCTGTTTGTCCAGGCAGTACAGAACAATACGTCCGATAATTCCATGCGCATCGCGGAACGGAACCCCGTGATTTACGAGATAATCAGCAGCATCCGTTGCATTGGTAAAGCCGTGTGCAGCACTCTTTCTCATAACATCCTTATTGAATTTCATGGTATCAATCATGCCTGTGAATAATGCAATACAGCCTTTTGTCGTGTCGATGGCGTCAAAGGAGAGCTCCTTGTCTTCCTGCATGTCTTTATTGTAAGCAAGCGGAATTCCCTTCATCGTAGTCAGAAGCGACATAAGCGCACCATACACACGTCCGGTCTTACCACGGACAAGCTCTGCAATATCCGGATTTTTCTTCTGTGGCATGATACTGCTTCCGGTACTATACGCATCATCAATCTCTACGAATTTGTATTCGTTGGAATTCCAGATGATGATCTCCTCGGAAAAACGGCTTAAATGCATCATAATTGTTGCCATAGCAGACAGATATTCGATCAGATAATCGCGGTCGGAGACACCGTCCATACTGTTTAAGGTCGGTCCGTAAAAGCCGAGAAGCTCTGCGGTGTATTCGCGGTCAAGCGGATAGGTTGTTCCTGCCAGCGCGCCGGAACCGAGCGGGCAGTAGTTCATGCGCTCGTAAATATCGTGCATACGGGAACGGTCACGCTTAAACATTTCAAAATATGCTCCCATATGATGTGCGAGTGTGATCGGCTGTGCTTTCTGCAAATGGGTAAATCCAGGCATAATCGTCTGTGTATTTTCTTTCATAATGCGAAGCAGTACCTGCAGCAGCTTTTCCAGCAGTTCATCGGTCTCAAGCACCTGCAGCCGGGTATACAGACGCATGTCCAGTGCCACCTGATCATTTCTGCTTCGTCCGGTATGCAGTTTCTTTCCGGTATCTCCCAGACGGTCAATGAGATTTGCCTCCACAAAACTGTGAATATCCTCATATTCCGAAGTGATGGCAAGCTTTCCGCTCTCCACATCCGCAAGAATTTCTTTTAAGCAGGAAACAATCGCCTGCATCTCTTCCTGTGTCAGAATGCCCTGTTTTCCAAGCATACGCACGTGTGCAATGGAACCCTCAATATCCTGCTTGTAAAATTTCTGATCAAACGAAATGGATGCATTAAAATTGTAGACCAGCTGGTCTGTCTCCTTCGTAAATCTTCCGCCCCATAACTGTGCCATATCTAAATTCCTCTCTTTCTTAACTTTTTGTTGTATTTTTATAAATTCTGTTTTTCCTGCTGTCTGCGCAGTGCGATTTCACGGTCGCGGTCACGCTTGGAATACACACATCCACAGTAATACTGCCGGTACATGTGATACTCCTTAGAAATTTCGGTCGACTTTTTATAGCCTTCCTTCTTTTTAAAATCCGAAAACAGATAACGGACCCCACAGGTATCTGCCAGTTCTGCTCCGATCTGATTTAACTTTTCCGCATTTTTCAGCGGACTGATGGATAATGTTGTCGTAAAGAAATCAAATCCGTGCGCTTTTGCATAGGACGCAGCTTCGGAAAGCCGCAGCCGGTAACAGGCAAAGCAGCGCTCTCCCCCTTCCGGGATCTCTTCCATGCCCTTTGCCATATCATAAAACCGCTGTGTATCGTACGCACCTTCCACAAAGGAAACCGGATACTTTGTAGGAAATTCCGCAATAAAACGCTCCTGCTCCTTTGCCCGCATATGATACTCTTCCGGCGGATAAATATTTGGATTGTAATAAAATACCGTTACATGGAAATATTCTGCAAGACATGCAATACAATAAGAACTGCACGGTGCACAACAGCTGTGCAAAAGGAGGCTTGGAGCCTCCCCTGCCGTACAGTTTTCACGGATCAGATCTTCCATTATTTTCTGATAATTTTTTTTATTCATCTTTCATCTGCAAACATCTGATTAAAAATTTCTTTTCCGGTCTGTGTCCGGAAAATCTTCTGATATGCCTGTTCAATTCCGTGCCGATTGACATCGTCCTCATATAAATTGACCAGAAAATCTGCCTCTACCAGAATCTGATAATCAAGTCCTTCGATATTATCATATGTATGATGATGTCCGATCAGATAGCAGATACGGTCGATCAGATAATTTTCAATTCCCACATCGGAAAGCATTCTCTGTGCCACAATCGGTCCTTCCTGCTCCTGCAGCTTTCCGTCACACCGTCCATACTTTTCTTCTGCCGGACGGATTCCGATGTCGTGGGTATAAGCGGCTGCTTCCAATATAAAAAGGGATGTTTCATCAAGCCCTTCTTTTGTTCCGATAATTCTCGCGAAACTATGCACTTTCATAAAGTGCTGAATCCGTTTCGGATCTCCGGAAAAAAAGGCAATCATCTGTAAAAACAGCTCATCGAGCTGTTGCCTGCTGTAATAACTACTGTCACTACTGTCCATTCTGTGTTTCTCCTTTATCTAACATCTGCAGTGCAAACGTCGCTGCAATGTAAACAACTGCACATAAAATAATCAATACGGTTTTTCTCCCCGCAACACCGGCACAAAGTTCTGCCAGAATAAGAAGTCCATGCACCCAGAGCTCCGCATGATGCAGCATGACTGCAATAACTGCCTCAATCATAACAAGCAGACACATAGGAACTACCGGAACGTTAAGAACTCTCACCCCTACAATCACCATAATTGCAACAATTGCTGCAAAGGCCAGTAATGTCGGTACCTGAAACGTCTTTTTGTTCTTGTCCATTTTTTACCTCAACCTTTATTCATATTTTCTTTGTCTGCGCCCATTATACCAATTTCATGCCTAAGAAACAAGCACTTTTTAAAGTAAAAAAGACACGTCTTCCATCGGATACCAGATACAAAACGTGTCTGAAACGAAGCCAATAAGGGGACTCGAACCCCTGACCCACGCATTACGAATGCGTTGCTCTACCAACTGAGCCA
>DLQV01000269.1 GCA_002474415.1 Lachnospiraceae bacterium UBA7598 | reverse complement strand
TGGAATCTGTCTGAATTACTATGAACAGAAAAATAATTTCATCATGGTCCGTTTCAATGGAGAACGTCTGAAACTGTATGATAATAACAGACTTACCATTGTGGACGCGGCAATGCAGGCGGGATTTCCGAATGATCAGCTGTTTCCGAAACGCGGAATGCCGATCAATTTTACGGTAAACGGAAGTGCGAGAATCGCAAGAGGAGAGGCCGGGGAGGCCGCCATAGTGACGATGAACGGACAGCCGGCCAATATCAATACACCGCTGGAGCCAAATTCCGATATTACGATTGAACCGTCTACGGCGGTAGAAAATGCGGTCTATACGATTGGACAGCTTCCGGAATATCAGGAGTCGGTCATTTCGTTTGTGATCAATGGACAGAAAGTGGTATGTCCGAAATTTGTTGAAGTAAATGGAAGTTTAGAGCCGGATTCCTATGAGATCCAGGAGGGAGATTCCATCGAGACACGGAATTTTTATACCGTTGCACAGATTGCGGAATTTATGGATGTAGAAATTGATCCGGACAGTGAAATCCTAGTCAATAACAGAGAAGCGGGGATGGAAACCCTGGTATACGAAAATTTCTCCATTGACTGGACACCGTTGAGCTTCGGGGTTGCGTCGGAGAGCGAGAATCGGTATAATGCAACAGAGGGAGTTACAGATTCTGAGGAAATATTACAGGAAGAAATGACTCCGGAAACCTCCGGGGAGACCAAAAAGGCTGAGCCAGAGAAAAAAGATACGGTCTGTGTTGTCACGGTAAATGGCGAGACGGTGGAACTTACGGGAAAAGAAGATTACATATTTGTGGATGTTTTTGACCGGATCACGTTTGATCTCAACGCTGGAAACGGACGTGCGATTGCAACGCTTGTAAATGGCATGGAAGCTGAATTTTCCC
This sequence comes from Lachnospiraceae bacterium UBA7598, assembly GCA_002474415.1. Taxonomy (GTDB): domain Bacteria; phylum Bacillota; class Clostridia; order Lachnospirales; family Lachnospiraceae; genus Roseburia. The sequence continues at coordinate 2,268 of DLQV01000269.1, read as the reverse complement.
AGCAGCTCCATAACGGAGACCGGATAGAAATTTACTGGAAAGAGAAATAGTATGTTAGAATTATGCAGTATTGCAAGTGGGAGCAGCGGAAACTGTATCTGTGTAGGCTCGGATAACCACCATGTGCTGATCGATGCGGGAATCAGCGGAAAACGGATCGAAAATGGATTAAACGAGGTGGAATTAAAGAGTCAGGATATGGATGGAATTCTGATCACACATGAACATCTGGACCATATTGCGGGGCTTGGTGTTATGGCGCGAAGATATGGACTGCCAATGTATGCCACCGCAGGAACCATAGAAGCCATCAAAAATACCCCGTCGGTAGGAAAAGTTGATCCAGAGTTATTTCACGAAATTGTTCCGCAGGAAGATTTTATGATCGGGGATCTGACGATCACCCCGATCCACATTTCACACGATGCGGCTGATCCTGTGGCATACCGGATCAAAAAAGAAAATCGGACATTTGCGGTAGTAACCGATCTGGGAAATTATGACGATGAGATTGTACAGCAGCTGCAGGGACTGGATGCGCTGCTGCTGGAAGCAAATCATGATATTCATATGCTCGAAACGGGCGTGTACCCATATCCTTTGAAACGAAGGATCATGGGAAACAGGGGACATCTGTCGAATGAACGGAGCGGACAGCTGCTCTGTGAACTTCTTCATGATAAATTCGGCACAGTGATACTGGGTCATTTAAGCAAGGAAAATAATTACGAGGAACTGGCGTATGAGGCAGTGCGTCTGGAAGTTACGATGGGAGATAATCCGTACAAAGCGGATGATTTTCCGATGTATGTGGCAAAAAGAGATGCTGTTTCGCCGGTGATTCGTGCAAAGTAAAAAGGAGAATTTGTATTATGGAAAAAACAATGGACAAAGCAATCATCACAGTGGTAGGAAAAGATACCGTAGGTATTATTGCAAAGGTATGTACTTATCTTGCTGACAATGGCGTTAATGTGCTGGATATTTCACAGACAATCGTATCCGGATTTTTTAATATGATGATGATTGTAGATATGGCAGCTGCCAAGAAACATTTTGCAGAAATTTCCGGAGAAATGGATGCATTGGGAGAAGAAATAGGCGTTTCGATCAAATGTCAGCGTGAAGAGATTTTTGAAAAAATGCACCGTATCTAAAACATGGAGGAAGCAAAGAATGATTAACAGCTGGGAAGTACAGGAAACCAACGAAATGATCGAGAAGGAGAATCTGGATGTGAGAACCATCACACTCGGAATCAGCCTTCTTGACTGTATTGATTCAGATCTGGACCGTCTGAATCAGAATATTTACAACAAGATTACAACCGTGGCAAAGGATCTGGTAGCGACAGGAGAAAAGATTGAAAAAAGCTATTCCATTCCAATCGTAAATAAGAGAATTTCCGTGACACCGATCGCCCTGGTGGGAGGTTCGGCTTGTAAGACACCGGAGGATTTTGCCACAATCGCTGCAACTATGGACCGTGCAGCAAAGACGGTCGGAGTCAATCTGATCGGCGGATATTCCGCACTGGTATCCAAAGGCATGACAAAAGCAGATGAGCTTCTGATCCGTTCCATTCCGCAGGCACTGCACAGTACCGAAAGAGTATGCAGTTCCGTAAATCTGGCATCCACCAAGACCGGCATCAACATGGATGCGGTACGGCTTATGGGAGAGATTATCCTTCAGACAGCAGAGATTTCAAAGGACAATGATTCTGCCGACTGTATGAAACTGGTGGTATTTTGTAATGCACCGGATGATAATCCATTTATGGCAGGTGCTTTCCACGGAGTTACCGAGGCAGATGCGATCATCAATGTCGGAGTCAGTGGTCCGGGTGTTGTAAAGAATGCGTTGGAAAAAGTACGCGGAGAAAACTTTGAGGTTCTCTGTGAGACCATCAAAAAGACGGCATTTAAGGTTACCCGTGTCGGTCAGCTGGTGGCACAGGAAGCATCCAAAATGTTAAATATTCCGTTCGGTATCGTGGATCTTTCCCTGGCACCGACGCCGGCAATCGGAGATAGTGTCGCAGATATTCTCTGTGAGTGCGGTCTGGAGTATGCAGGTGCACCGGGAACGACTGCAGCGCTTGCCATGCTCAACGATCAGGTAAAGAAGGGTGGCGTGATGGCTTCTTCTTATGTCGGTGGTTTAAGTGGTGCATTTATTCCGGTCAGTGAGGATCAGGGTATGATCAATGCAGTAGAAGCCGGTGCGATTTCCCTTGAAAAATTAGAGGCAATGACCTGTGTATGC
>DLQV01000275.1:6824-8090 GCA_002474415.1 Lachnospiraceae bacterium UBA7598 | reverse complement strand
ACCGGAATGCAGGGGTATTGATGAGTGCTGCAAATGCAGACGAAGAACAGACTTCTTCGAAATTTGATATTTCCGCAGGACAGTTTCTGGGAAACAAAGAAATGTATCTGGTGATTGTTATTTTCGTGCTTACAGCCATTGTGGTTTATCTGGTCCGCCGGATGGAAGTGGACAATGCCTGGACACTGGCGATTATTTCCGGTGCACTCATCCAGATTGCAGGATTGCTGGTAGGCTATATTGTTTTGGGGGTTACCGGAAAAACATTATGGCTGCTGATCGGCAATGCCATCTCTCTTATCATAGCATTTGTTCTTCAGTTTTTGTTTATGAATCTGGATTATGCGCGGACNNAGATGATGATTACTATTATTACGTTAAAGCTGTGCCAAAGAAAATGGTAGCTGTCCGTGAAGTTACGGTAAAACATTTTGGAAATACTGCCAGTATGGGAAAGAGAATCGATCATAGTAAATCTGCACTGTCACCGGAGGAAGAAGAAAACAGCCGGAAAGTAATTGCAAAAGAACTGGACATCGATGAGGATTTACTGAAATAAGGGGAACGAGTTGCCGCAAAATAATGAAATAAAGAAAAGAGGAGCCAGATGCAAAATATTCTGGGAACGTTAAGTCAATTTTATGATAATGCAACAGGGATGTTCGGAATGCCCGATATATCCATTTCTTTTGTGGATGTTGTGGAAATACTGATCATTGCTTTCCTGTTTTACCATATTCTGCTTTGGATTAAAAATACGCGTGCATGGAATCTGTTCAAGGGAATTATCGTGATTCTGCTGTTTGTACTTGTAGCTGCAATTTTTCAGATGAACACGATTCTATGGCTGGCAGAAAACACGTTAAGTGTCGGATTGACGGCTCTGGTGATTATTTTTCAGCCGGAGCTGCGGAAAGCACTTGAGAATCTTGGCGGGAAAAATGTTTTTGGAAAGTTGTTTGATTTTGGAAAAGTAGAGGAAAATAAATTTTCCGATCATACAATTGATGAACTGATTAAGGCGTGCTATGCGATGGGAAAAGTAAAAACCGGTGCACTGATCGTAATAGAAGATGAAATCCTGTTAAATGAATATGTGCGTACTGGTATAGATATTGATGCAATTATCAGCAGCCAGCTGTTAATTAACATATTTGAAAAAAACACTCCGCTTCATGACGGAGCTGTTATTGTGCGTGGAGACCGTGTGGTTTCCGCAACCTGTTATCTGCCATTATCGGATAGCATGACACTGAGCAAAGATCT
>DLQV01000275.1:3745-6757 GCA_002474415.1 Lachnospiraceae bacterium UBA7598 | reverse complement strand
AGTGAGTGATTCTCTGACAATTGTAGTTTCTGAGGAAACCGGCAAGGTATCGATTGCTATGCGGGGACAGATTTACCGGAATGTAAATGAGGATTTCCTGAGAAGCAAATTAAAGTATCTGCAGAACAGAAATCAACAGGTGACCAAGCTGGGACTGCTGAAAAGGAGGTTTATGAATGGCAAAAAAAATTCTAAAAACCTTGGTGAATAATCTGGGCTTTAAAATTCTGGCTGTAGTTCTTGCATTTATCTTATGGCTGGTTGTATATAATATTGATGATCCGAAAAAATCAAAAACTTTTACAACGAATGTAACAGTTGAGAATGCATCGGCAGTTACGGATATGAATAAATGTTATGAAGTCTTGGATGGAACAAATACCGTTACCTTTACAGTGACTGGAAAGCGCAGTGAACTTGAAAAACTGGATGATACTGATTTTTCTGCGGTGGCAGACATGAACAGGCTGATTGTCAATGATAAGGGAAATAAGGCGAGTGTTCCAATTGAGATTAGTACCAAGCGCACGTATTCATCTGTCAGTATCAATAATAAAAACAAATATATGGAACTTTCCCTGGAAGATCTCATGAGCAGAAGATTTATGATTTCGGCAGATACCAGTGGAAAAGTGGCATCGGGATATGCACTTGGAGAAGTTTCTGTTACAAATCCAAACGTGTTAAATGTGTCGGGACCGGCATCTATTGTAAAAAAAGTGGATAAGGTTGTGGCTACAATTGATGTGGATGAAATGTCATCGAATTTGACGGATAATGTCATTCCGGTTCTCTATGATTCGGATGGAAATGAAGTGGATACGACCCGGTTGAAACTGAGTAATACGACAGTTACCATTTCTGCAAAGATTCTCAGCGTAAAGGAAGTTCCTCTTGTGTTTTCCACGACAGGTACTCCGTACGGAGAATATCGTGTTGTGGAGATCAGCAGTACACCGGATACCGTGAAGCTTAAAGGTGCATCTAATATATTAAATCCGCTGGTTTCCCTGGAAATTCCGGCAAATGTAATTAACGTGAGCGGGGCAAAAGATGATGTAAAGACAACAATTGATATTTCTGAATATTTGCCGGAAGGCGTAGAACTGGTGGATTCTTCGGAGGCATCGGTAACTGTAACGGTGAGAATTGAAGCGTATGCATCCAGAACCTATCATCTGCCAACGGCGGATATCAAGGTGAATGGTCTTCCTGACGGATGGAAACTTTCCTTTGATAAATCACAGGTTTCTGTGACGGTCAGTGGTCTTCAGGATGATCTGAATAAGCTTGGAGTGTCAGATCTTTCGGCGTATATTGATGCTTCGGAGATGACAACGGAGGGAACACACCAGGCAGAACTTTCCTTAAAACTGGATGAAAATCATTATGCATATCAGCCGATTACTGTCAGCGTTACTGTGAAAGCGAAGAACTCTTCAAGTGAAGATACTTCGACAGACAGCAGTGAGGATACCGGCGAATAGTAAAGTTAAGATAAAGGAGTTATAATTATTATGGCAAGAATGTTTGGAACCGATGGAGTCAGAGGAGTTGCGGGAACAGAACTTACAATTGAGCTGGCAATGAAGCTTGGACAGGCGGGAGCATATGTTTTGACAAAGGAACAGTCTCATCAGCCGACCATTATCATCGGGTGTGATACAAGAATTTCCGGAGGAATGCTTGCAAATGCACTGATGGCGGGAATTTGTTCTGTTGGGGCAAATGCAATTTATGTCGGGGTTGCTCCGACACCTGCAATTGCGTATCTTACCAGAAAGCATAAAGTAGATGCAGGTGTTGTGATTTCAGCTTCCCACAATCCGATGGAGTTTAACGGAATCAAATTTTTTAACGGAGATGGATACAAATTATCTGATCAGCTGGAAGATGAAATTGAAGCGTTGATCAGAAATAATATGGAAGATGTCGTATTTCCAATCGGACCTGGAATTGGACGTGTGGAATATCGATTTGATATTGTAGATGAATATATTGCATTTGAGAAAAAGACCGTTCCGGTGGATCTGTCAAATTTAAAGATTGTTGTGGATTGTGCAGAAGGAGCAAGTTCTTATACTTCGGTAAAGACATTGAAAGATCTGGGAGCAAACCTGATTGCCATTCATACCAATCCGGACGGAACAAACATCAATTCCAATTGCGGTTCTACGCATATGGATGAACTGTGTGCACGTGTGGTATCCGAAAAGGCAGATATCGGTATCGCTTTTGACGGAGATGCAGATCGTATGCTTGCGGTGGATGAAAATGGAAAACTGGTAGATGGTGACCAGATTATGGCGATCTGTGGCAATTTCCTGAAAGAAAAAGGAAAACTTGCTAAAGACACGATTGTTGTCACGGTAATGACAAACCTGGGATTCAGCCTGATGGGAGAAAAACAGGGGATTCATGTAGAGAAAACAAAGGTCGGAGATCGTTATGTCCTTGAAAATATGCTGGAAAACGGATATAATCTCGGAGGAGAGCAGTCCGGTCATGTGATTTTCCTGGATGACAATACAACAGGAGATGGACTCCTTTCTGCACTGCATTTGCTGCAGGTGATGGTGGAAACAAAAAAGAAATTATCAGAGCTTGCAGAAATTATGGAGGTGTTGCCACAGGCATTGGTCAATGCAAAAGTACCTAACCATAAAAAAGAAAGTTACATGGAGTATTCAGAAATCGCAGAAGCAATCAGCGAACTGGAGAAAAAATTTGCCGGAGAAGGAAGGGTTTTGATCCGCCCATCTGGTACAGAACCATTGGTCCGTGTCATGATCGAAGGCAAAAATCAGGAAGTGATTCAGCAGGAAGCAAAGCAGTTAGCTGATCTGATTACCAGAGTTATGTTATAAGGAGGCGTTCTTATGGTATCCCAAAAAGTAAAAATTATTAATCCTACAGGACTGCACTTACGTCCGGCAGGAAATTTATGCAAAGAAGCAATGAAATATAAAAGTAAAATTACATTTGAGTACAGTGGAAATATAGCAAATGCAA
>DLQV01000275.1:0-3726 GCA_002474415.1 Lachnospiraceae bacterium UBA7598 | reverse complement strand
GTACTGAGTGTATTGGGTGCTTGTATCAAATCCGGAGATGAAATCACACTTATCTGTGATGGAGAGGATGAACAGCAGGCACTTCGGGAACTGGTTGCTTATGTGGAAAGCGGACTGGGCGAATAAATTCTTCGGAGACAACCGAAAAACTACATTTTAGAGGAAAGTTTTGATGAAAGATAAATACAAGCATTTATTGAATTTTACGGCGAATATCATATCGCTTGCGGTAGAGGCGTGTATGTTCGGATGGGTATGGTATATGCTCTATATTCCGATGCTGGATAAAGCCAATACCCTTTTCCGCAGAGGTAACTGGGCTGTGATCGGCATGTACGTGCTTTTTGTGTTCTTTTTCACAAAAGTGTTTGGCGGGTACCGTATTGGGTATATGCGTATTTCGGATATTATATTATCCCAGATTCTGGCGGTGGTTCTTGCAATGATTGTTGCATATTTCGAGATTTGTCTGGTTGCCAACGATTATCTGCCGCCACAGCCACTGTTACTGATGACAGTCACGGAAATTATATTCATTGTTCCGTGGGTTATATTAGTACGAAAAGCATATACGCGTCTGTATCCACCGCGGCAGATGCTTGTAATTTATGGAAATTATTCACCGGATGATCTGATTGGAAAGATCAATACCAGAAAAGACAAGTATAATATCTGTGCAGCAGAGAGTTACCGGATCGGATATGAAAAATTATATCCGATGATTCAGAAATATAATGCAGTGGTTCTCTGTGATTTGCCGTCAGAAGTCCGCAATCAGATTATGAAATACTGTTATCAGGAATCTATCCGCACATATGTTACACCAAAGATTTCGGACATTCTGTTCCGTGGAGCGGATGATATTCATCTGTTTGATACACCGCTGTATCTGTCCCGGAATCAGGGACTGGGAATTGTGGATCTGTTTGTAAAACGACTGATGGATATTATTATTTCCCTGATCGGAATTGTGATTGCTTCGCCATTTATGCTTGTGATTGCACTTTGCATTAAATTATATGATCATGGTCCGGTATTGTACAAGCAGGAGCGTCTGACCAAAGACGGAGAGCCGTTCATGATCTATAAGTTCCGGAGTATGACGACACATTCGGAAGATGCGGGCGCACGTCTTGCCGCAAAAGGAGATGCACGGATTACGCCGGTCGGCCGTGTAATTCGCGCCATTCATTTTGACGAACTGCCACAGCTGTTTAATATTTTAAAGGGTGAGATGTCTGTTGTGGGACCCCGCCCGGAGCGCCAGATCATTGCGGATCAGTATACGGAAGAGATTCCGGAATTCGTACTCCGGCTGAAAGTAAAAGCGGGACTTACCGGGTATGCACAGGTATATGGAAAGTATAATACAACCCCATATGATAAACTGAAGCTGGATCTGACGTATATTGAAAATTATTCTGTCTGGATGGACATTAAGATTTTATTCCTGACATTCAAGATTTTGTTCATTAGAGAAAATACAGAGGGAATTGACGCGGATCAAATAACCGCAAGCAAAAAATAATGGAATAGTTTGTTCATAATAATTAACAGGGTCTTTGTATTTTAAAGTAAATGGTAGATTCCAGGTACCTTGACAAATATATGGCTACTTTCGTAGCCTCATTATTTATCATCAGATTTTACTGGTTTTCGGATGTATTCCGGCAGGGTTTCTGACCATGGAAGAAGTTCTGCCAGAAAATCGTTATTGTTATCATCCATATGTTTCTGCAGTTCTGTCAGCAGATACTCAAAGTAATCATACGGCTTTAATTGATTTGCCTTTGCTGTTTCAGCTATGCTGTAAATGATTGCTGAACTGGAAGCGCCATTGATCGTGTCAATCATTTCCCAGTTCTTTTTACCGATACAGAATCCGCGGATAGCGCGTTCACTGGCATTATTATCCATTGGCACATCGCCATCTTCAAGAAATACCCGCAGGTAACGTTCCTGGTTCAGAGCATAGGTAAAAGCTTCTCTGGCTTTTCCACTTTTAGGTGTCCGGTCTGAAATCTGTTTCAGGTACGCAAAGAAAGCATCTACCAGTGGTTTTACCACCAGTTGACGCTGAATAAGCCGTTCATCCGATGTTAATTCAGACAGCTTTCCTTCTTCCCGATAGATTGCCCGAATCTGGTTCATAATCAGATATAAAACGGACTGCTTCCGTAGATCTTTCGGAATGATTTCCAGTGCTTCATGGAACTTACGTCTGCAATGCACCCAGCATCCGGCGATCCTCAAGTCTTCTTTTTCTTTTGCCAGAGTGTGATAAACCTGATATCCATCTGTCACACAAATACCGGAGTAATTCTTCAGAAATTCCCGTGGATGAGAAGCATTACGTGTTTTCTGATATTCATACAGAATGATCTGCTTATCTGCATACATAAAACCGGATCGGTAAACCCACATCCAGCTCTTGCTTCCGGCCGGACGCCCATCTTTGTTGACAAGAACAGGTGTCTCATCTGCCTGGATCACATGATACTGATAAAGCAGCTTATGGAGATAGTCATACATGATTCCCAGATAACTTTCGCCAAGACGGATCATCCAGTTTGCCATGTTTTGACGCGTAATGGCAAGGCCATAACGTTCAAACTCTTTTTCTAAACGGTAAAGCGGAACTGCATTAACATATTTACCATTGATAATAGCGGCTGCCAGAGATGGCGAGACAAGACTTCCGTGAAGCAGATTCTTCGGATGCGGCGCCTTAACCATATGTTCATCATTTTTACTGGAATAAACACCTATGTGATGTTCCTCCACTTCAACTTTTGCCGGTACAAAATGATAGCATCTGGATATGGCATCTGGGAGTTGTTTCCATCCTTTTTCTCCGAATTCCGCAGTTAATTCTGTTTCTGTCATGTAATGATCGATGCGGTGGACCGTGAGTCCGGACAGATCGGCAGGTTTTTTGCCTGCCTGCTTTTTCTTCTTTGGTTCTCTCAATTCCAGATCATCTGGTTCAGGGGCATTAAGATCACAGGCAGCTTCTGCTTCATTAAAGAAAACGATCTGACCATCCACTTCCATAAATCGGATTTGCTCCGGAACAGCCAGCTTTTCGCTGGATCTGCCAAATCTGTTTTTGTTGGATAATACAATCTGTTCCATCATCAGCTGCATCTTATCATTAAGTGCCTGTGTTTGTTTGGTCAGTTCATCCATCTGATCCTGCAGACCAAGAAACAATTGGATCAACAGTTCCTTGTCCAGTTTATTCAGTTGTTCTTCGGTGTACTTAAATGCCATGACCAGAACTCCCTGCTCTTTATTACTGGTTCTGATTATAGCAGATTTCCTGTATTATCGCCAATCCGCTCACACTGCCTGTTCGGCATTATGACGGTGGATAATACATCTGAAAAACCGATATTTTACAGTCTCTCAGATGTGTTATCCACATCAGCCGGAACATTTTTTCTATCTGAGCCTGCTCCGGCGGATCATTTGTGGATAGTCATGCTGTTATGTAAGTTATTCACTGCCGCATCTTATTTTGTGTTTTTTTTATTTTCAGCATTATGTACAAGTTACATAAGGTCTGGTAACCGGGAGACCTCAGTGATTGGATTCTTTGCAATAATCTCAAGGCCCTGCATTAACATTCGATACTGATCTTCAGTGATAGTCATTGCTTCACCTGCAGATCTTGGCCAGCGGAAAGAGCCCTTATCCAATCTTTTATACATCAAAAGAAATCCG
>DLQV01000217.1 GCA_002474415.1 Lachnospiraceae bacterium UBA7598 | reverse complement strand
TGAAAATCCGATTTTTGTTATTTATTTTTTATCGTTGAAAAAGTGCAAAATTTTCGATGAAAAAACCGTCGTAACGTGTTATACTAGCAGAAACATAAAGAAAAATGCTGTGAAAGAAGAGGTTACCAAACGATAAAAATGAGTAACATAATGGAAAAACAGTTTTTAAAACAAAGAAGTGATTTTGAAAAATCATGTGTGGAGAGGGAGAAAAAATACCACTTTCCGCAAGGGGTGATTTTTGAAGCAGATATCGCATATGCAAAGGATAAAAACAAAGCGCACCGCCTGGACAGATATCGTCCAAAAGGGAAAGAAACGCAGATACTTCCGGTGATTATCAATGTTCATGGGGGAGGGCTGCTTCTCGGAAATAAGGAATTTAACAAGTATTTTTGTGCGCTGCTCAGTAAGAAGGGATTTCTGGTGTACAGCATGGAGTACCGGCTCATCCTGGACTGTACATTTTTTGATCAGTTGCGTGACATCTTTCTTGCAATGGATTTTGTAAAGGAACATGCTGCAGCAGACGGAGGAGATCTGTCGCATGTCTATCTTGTCGGGGATAGTGGCGGAGCCTGTCTGGCCACTTATGCAAATGCAATACAGAACAGCAAAAAAATTGCAAAGGCAGCGGGCGTAAAACCGTCTGAGCTTAAGGTGCATGCACTTGGTCTCATCAGCGGGATGTTTTATACGACAAAGTTTGATAAAATCGGTCTGTTTCTTCCGAAATATCTGTATGGAAAACAGTACAGGAAAACACCGTTTGGGGCCTATGTAAACCCGGAAAATCCGGAGCTGCTCCATGCGCTTGCACCGGCATGGCTGGTGACAAGCCACAACGATTATCTGAGAAATTACACGATCCGTTTTGAAAAGGCCCTGACGGCAGCAAAGAAAGAACATGAGATTGTTGATTTCCCGAAAAATAAAAAACTGACACACGCATTCTGCGTGTTTGAACCGTTTCTTCCGGAAAGTCATGTCGCCGTTGATTTACTTTCGGAGTACCTCAGAAAATTTTAAAAGGTGTATAATAAAAATATTTCTGGAGGTTTGTAAATGAAGTTTAACATACGAAGAGGAATCTCTGTTTTTTTGCTGATCAGCGGGATGCTATGTATCCTGTGTGCGTGTCAGTCTGTAGAGCATGATAAAGAGACAGCCGATACGGCTCTTCCGGAATTAAAAATCGGAGACAGCCGGATTCGGCCATTTTTTTATAAAGATGAAAATGGGGATTATACGGGAATTGATGTGGAGATAGCACAGGAAGCGTGTAAAAGAGCCGGATATCAGCCGGTGTTTGCGGAAATTCCTTCTGGAGAAAAAGAACAGTATCTGAAAGATGGGAAGATTGACTGTTGGTGGGCGGCTGATGCCAAAAAGGAGCTGACAGATGATGGATTTCAGTGGACGGAGGCATACCGGGAAAGCCATATTGGTATTCTTGTCGGTGAAAACAGTCCTGATGACCGGCTGGAAAATTTAAAAAGTAATGGCGGAATAGCAGTTGTTGCAGGTTCGAAGGCAGAGGAGATGCTGTTACAGCGGGTACATAAATTTACAGGGGAAAAACAACATGTATATTCCTGCGGCTCGTTTGAACAGGCAGAGACTGCATTTATCAAAGGCTATGCGGGAGCCCTGGTGGGGGATGAAGTAGTGCTGCAACAGATCATGCAGGAATATCCGGATTCTTACCGGATGCTGGATGATAAGTTAAAGACGATCCCGTTAAGTGCCGTGTTTGGAAAAGACACAGACCCGGTGTGCTGGCAGAAGATAAATAAGGCAATCAGAGAGATGAAGCAGGAAGGTGTTGTTTCTGAAATTATAAGAAAATACGATCCGGATGAAGCCGGTGCAAAGGAGGTGGATTCCGGTGAGTAGGAGTGAAAAGAAGAAAACGTATGTGATTGCAGGCATATTTCTGCTGGTCAGTCTTGTAGTATTTGCAACACTGGTTTTCTGGACACAGCACCGGGATCTGCAGAAAACTTATGCGCAGGCACAGAAGACGGTTTCCTTTCTGGAGACGGAATGCGAAAAATTCGATAATTACAATCAGGGCAATTCCGCAAGAGCTCTGCAGGATCTTCTTGATTCTGCAAACGGGTTGAAAACGTTTGTACCCGTCCAAAAGATACAGGATGGTGATTTCTTAAAGGAATACATTCATGCGGAACACGTAAGCGGTGTGCTGGTACTGGATGCTTCCTTTTCCAAAATTGCACAGGCGGATATGGATGATAAGGATTCTTATTCCATATGGAAGGACACATTAAAAAAATCAGGAATACAAAATATTACGGAATATCCGGAAAAGACATATTCTGGTGTACGTGCTTTATCCGGAAAAAGAGGTGTTTGCGGATCGGAGAAATCTGATCGCGGGCGGATTTATGCTATACCTTGTATGCTGTATGGTTATTCTTTTGATCCGGTGGTATTCGGATAAGAATAATCTGCATAAACTGGAAAAACAGCTTCGCATTATTGATTCGATCAGCACAACGTATGATTCTACATTTTTGGTGCATATGGACAAAAAAGAAATGGAACCGTTAAAACCTTCGGATCGGCTTTCCGTTATTTTCAAAGAGCATCCGCAGACGGAGGATTTTATTTTTACCGTCTGTGCAAATGAAGTGGATCCGGTGTATCGTCTGGTAACGAAAAAATTTCTGGAACCGGACACGATGGGGGAGCGGTTAAATGGGCACCCATATCTTGAGATGGAAGTAAAAGATATTAATGATGCATGGTACTCGGTGATTGAGATTCCACAGCGGTACGATGCAAATGGAAAATTGCAGGAAGTCATCGTCACAACAAAGGATGTTACAACGATCAAGCATGCGGAGGAACTTTCCTTTAAAGACAAGCTGACGGGGTTGTACAACCGTAATTACATGGAGTCTAAATATAAAGAAATTGTAAGCGGTAAAAATTATCCGGTCAGTGTGATTATGGCAGACTGCAATTACTTAAAACGCACAAATGATACATTGGGACATGAGTATGGGGATCTGCTGCTGCAGCGTGTGGCAAGCAGTATCAAAGAGACGGTTCCACAGAACTGTACACCGATTCGTGTCGGTGGAGATGAATTTGTGATTCTGTGTGCAAAGTATTCCGGGGAGCAGGCGCAGGAGCTGATTGAAAAAATCAGACAAAAGCTGGTGCAAAACAGCGATGATATTTTGCAGATCAGTGTGTCGTTTGGTGTGCAGACCATTGAAGATGACGGGCTTTCCTTTGAACAGGCATATCAGCTTGCAGATCAGAAAATGTATAAAGACAAAGTAGCTTCCAAAGCAAACCGTACATAAATAAAGAACAGGCAGAAACGCAGTAAATTTACGGTGGTCTGCCTGTTTTTTATTTATAATCAGCCGATCATATCTAAAAACATCTGATGAATCTTCCGGTCATTGTCAAGTTCCGGATGGAAAGCAATAGCGATCTGATTTCCATACCGCACCCCTACGATATGGTCATCGACCACCGAGAGAATTTCCACACCGTCCGATACGCTTTCCACATACGGAGCACGGATAAATGACATCGGAACGGTTCCAATGCCTTTGACTTCAGCTTCGGTATGAAAACTACCGAGCTGACGGCCGTAGGCATTTCTTTTTATCTGCATCGGGATTGTGCCAAAGTGTTCCGGGGAGCCTAAAAGGATCAACCCGGCGCAGGTGCCAAGCACCGGCAATCCATCAGCGATCTGTTTTTTCAGGGGATCAAACATTCCGAGTTCACGGAGAAGTTTTCCCTGTACAGTGCTTTCCCCGCCCGGCAGGATCAATCCATCATACGGCTGGTTTACGTCTGCCGCCTGACGCAGTTCCACGGTCTTTACCCCAAGTTCTTCCAATACATGTTCATGTTCGATAAATGCACCCTGCAGGGCGAGTACAGCAACTGTCATGGTTATTTCCCTCTTTCTGCCATCAGTAAGGCGATTTCCTGTTCATTGATTCCGACCATGGCTTCTCCAAGCCCGGCAGATAATTCTGCGATCAGTTTGGCATCGGTATAGTTTGTGACAGCTTTTACGATAGCAGCTGCACGCTTGGCCGGATTGCCAGATTTAAAGATTCCGGAACCGACAAAGACACCTTCTGCTCCGAGCTGCATCATTAAAGCAGCATCTGCAGGGGTAGCGACACCGCCGGCAGCAAAGTTAACCACCGGAAGTTTTCCGTTATTATGGACATAGGCAACCAGATCATACGGTACCTGTAATTCCTTTGCTGCTTCGAAAAGTTCATCTTCCCGCAGGCTGACAACTTTTGCAATCTGGCTGTTGATCTTTCGCATGTGGCGGACAGCCTGTACAACATCACCGGTACCAGGTTCTCCTTTGGTACGGATCATGGATGCACCTTCACTGATACGACGGAGTGCTTCACCGAGATCTTTGGCACCGCAGACAAACGGAACCTTGAACTGGTGCTTATCGATATGGTAGACATCATCGGCAGGAGAGAGCACTTCACTCTCGTCGATGTAGTCAATCTCGATAGCTTCTAAAAGCTGTGCCTCTACAAAATGACCGATCCGGCACTTGGCCATAACCGGGATGGATACGGCTTCCTGAATGCCGCGGATCATCTGAGGATCGCTCATGCGGGAAACGCCGCCGGCTGCACGGATG
>DLQV01000128.1:5401-9758 GCA_002474415.1 Lachnospiraceae bacterium UBA7598 | reverse complement strand
CGAGAAGGATGATGATACCGAGTATCTTGATTATATCCTGTCGGCGAAAGTGGTTGGATCTGTGGATGAGGCGATTGACCATATCAACCAGCATGGTTCCCACCATACGGACAGTATTGTGACCGAGAACAAGGAGACGGCACTTCATTTTATGCGTATGGTCGATTCTGCCGGGGTTTATCAGAACTGTTCTACACGGTTTGCTGATGGTTACCGTTATGGATTTGGTGCAGAGGTTGGCATTAGTACAAGTAAATTACATGCGAGAGGTCCGGTCGGATTAGAGGGACTGCTCAGTTACAAATATAAGCTGTTCGGCGATGGTCATATTGTCGATGACTATGCACAGGGAAGAAAGAAGTTCCATTTTGTTGATTTGCCTTAGAAGGTAAGAAGGAGGATGCCTATGGAGAAAACGATTGCATCAATCACGAAACCAAAGGATGAGGAACTCGAGGAAAGACTGTCCGTGGCGAGAGAGAAACTTGCTGCCCTGCAGATACAGGTCAAAGAAGCAAAGCTTCCGGTATTGGTTTTATTTGAGGGCTTTGGGGCTGCCGGAAAGGGTAGTGTGCTAAGTAAGATCATTAAGAACATGGATCCGCGTTTTTTCCATGTGGAGACGATGGATCAGCCGGAGCCGACCGAGCTTCGGAAACCATTTTTGTATCGGTATTTTAAACGGATTCCGGAGAATGGACAGTTTACGTTTATGGATGGCGGCTGGATGGAAGAAATCGTGAAAGACCGCGTGCATGAGCAGTTAGATGAGGAAGCATTTGAAAAGAGAATCCGCAGTGTGAAACGGTTTGAACGGACGCTTTCGGACAATGGGTATACGATTCTGAAATTCTTTTTCTATATTGAAGAGAAGGAGCAGAAGAAGCGGATGGAGGAGCTGCTTGCAGATGAGAACACGGCATGGCGCGTCTCCGAAGAGGATTTGTGGCAGAACAAAAAGCACAAGAAATGTTCGGAAGTCTATCAGGTCTACATGGAGCAGACAAACCAGTCATATGCACCGTGGTATGCGATTGATGCCAAGAGTAAGAAATGGGCAGAGCTGCAGATCTTAGAGCGTATCAATCAGAATATTGAAACGGCACTTTCAAATGCAGGACACGCAGTACCAATCCTGCCGAATCTGTTTCCGCTGGCACCAATCCCGAAGCTTGCGGATGTGGATTTGAACAGGGCACTTACCGAGGAAGAATATCAGGAGAAGTTATCGAAGCTGCAGAAGCGGTTGTCAGAGCTTCATAATGTAATCTATCGGAAGAAGATTCCGGTTATCATCGCCTATGAGGGCTGGGATGCTGCCGGAAAGGGCGGCAATATCAAGCGGATTGCGGCGGCGCTCGATGCACGCGGATATGAGGTGCATCCGATTGCAAGTCCGGAACCGCATGAGAAGAACCGGCATTTCCTGTGGCGTTTCTGGACGAGACTGCCAAAGACCGGGCATGTTGCGATTTTTGACCGTACATGGTATGGCCGTGTGATGGTGGAGCGGCTCGAAGGCTTCTGCTCTGAAAATGACTGGCAGCGTGCGTACAACGAGATCAACGAGTTCGAGAAGGAGCTTGCGGACTGGGGCGCAGTCATCGTGAAATTCTGGGTGCAGATCGATAAAGACACCCAGTTAGAGCGGTTTACGCTTCGCCAGAATACGCCGGAGAAACGCTGGAAGATCACCGATGAGGACTGGCGGAACAGGGAGAAGTGGGATGCATATGAGGTGGCAGTCGATGAGATGCTCCAAAAGACGAACACGACATATGCGCCGTGGAAGATTCTGGAATCAAACGATAAAAAATATGCACGGATCAAAGCATTAAGGATTGTAATTGCTGAACTGGAAAAAGTGTTAGATTGACTGGAAAAATAAAAAAGGAATACCCCGGCAAACGGAATTTCCGTTGCCGGGGTATTTTTGCGACTTATGATAAAAACATCACAGAATTAGGAATTTGCTTTTTTCAGGTTTTTCTGTGCAGTAGAAAGCATCAGTTTGATACGGTTCAGCTGGTTTACTTCCGATGCACCCGGATCATAATCGATTGCGACGATATTTGCGCCCGGATATTCATGACGAATTTCCTTGATGACACCTTTACCGACGATATGGTTCGGCAGGCAGGCAAACGGCTGTGCGCAGACGATGTTGGTTGCTCCCTGTGCGATCAGTTCAAGCATTTCTCCGGTTAAGAACCAGCCTTCGCCAGTCTGGTTACCACAGGAGACGATATGTTCTGCTTGTTTTGCCAGATCCTGAATATATGCAGTTGGTTCAAAATGTTTACTCTTTGCAAGTTCATCCCTTGCATCCTTGCGCAGCCACTCGAAGAAGCGGATGAGCATATTGTTGAGGCGCTTGGATTTTGCGGTAGCACCAAGATGATCCGCCTTGAAATTCTGATTGTAGCAGCAGTACAGTAAGAAATCAGTCAGATCCGGTACGACTGCTTCAGCACCTTCGGATTCGAGCAGATCTACAATATAGTTGTTGGCAGCTGGAAGGAACTTGACAAGAATCTCTCCAACCACACCAACACGCGGTTTTTTCTCGTCTGTCATCGGCAGATTGTCAAAGTCGCGGATGATCTGACGGCACATTTTGCGATATTTACGGTGGGACAGAATCTTGGTGTTGCCAACAAAATCAATGACACGTTTTTTCCATTTTTCATGCAGTGCATTGGCAGATCCCGGTACCTTCTCGTATGGGCGCACGCGGTAGAGACAGCGCATGAAGATGTCTCCGAATTCCAGGGCATACAGACCATGCTGGATCAGGCTTGGCGTGATCTTAAATCCCGGATTTTTCTCCAGTCCAACCATATTGATGGAGATGACAGGAATATCCGGGTGACCGGCTTTGATCAGCGCACGGCGGATAAATCCAATGTAGTTGGTCGCACGACAGCCACCACCGGTCTGTGAGATCAGGATTGCTGTTTTGCTCAGGTCATATTTGCCGGACATTACCGCACTCATAATCTGTCCGATGACAATCAGGGACGGATAACATGCATCATTATTTACATACTTTAAACCGACATCGACACATTCTCTGGCCGGGACATCCGGGATGACCAGGTTGTAGCCTGCGGCGCGGAATGCCGGAACGAGAAGTTCAAAATGGATCGGTGACATCTGTGGACAGATGATGGTGTAATCTTTACGCATTTCCTCGGTAAAGATAACGCGTTCATAATTTGCCGGCTTGATTTCGCGTTTTTCATGTTTTTTCTCTTTGACACGAATTGCAGCCAGAAGAGAACGGATACGGATGCGGGCGGCACCGAGGTTGTTGACTTCATCAATCTTTAAGCATGTATAAATCTTTCCGGAATTGGTCAAAATATCACTGACACAGTCGGTTGTTACAGCATCCAGTCCGCAGCCAAAGGAATTCAGCTGGATGAGGTCCAGATCATCCCTGGTTTTAACATAGTTTGCGGCGGAGTACAGCCGGCTGTGGTACATCCACTGATCCATAACGATAAGCGGACGTTCCAGATTTCCCAGGTGGGAGATGGAATCTTCCGTCAAGACACACATGCCGTAGGAAGTGATCATCTCCGGAATACCGTGATTGATCTCCGGATCAACATGGTATGGGCGACCGGCCAGCACGATACCGCGGCGATGGTGTTCTTCCATATATTTCAATACTTCTTCGCCCTTCTTCTGCATTTCCAGACGGGTCATGGCAAGTTCTTTCCAGCCTTCGGATACGGCATCGCGTACTTCGGCTTCCGGAATATTGAATTCTTTCTTAAAACAGTCTACAAGCTGTTTGGAAAGGACTTCTTCGTTTGTAAACGCCATGAATGGGTTTAAGAACCGCATCTGTCCACTCGTAATTTCCTCAACGTTGTTTTTAATGTTTTCGGAATAAGAAGTTACGATCGGACAGTTGTAGTGGTTGTTTGCATCCGGAAACTCATTGCGTTCGTAAGGAATCGCCGGATAGAAAATAAAATCTACATTCTGGTGGATCAGCCAGGAAATATGACCGTGCGCCAGTTTCGCCGGGTAACACTCAGATTCGCTAGGAATGGAATCAATACCGAGTTCGTAGATCTTTCGTGTGGACTGCGGAGAAAGAACCACGCGGAAACCAAGCTTCTTAAAGAACGTTGCCCAGAACGGATAGTTTTCATACATGTTCAGTACACGCGGAAGTCCGACGGTACCGCGGGTTGCTTCGGCTTCTGACAGCGGTTCATAAGCAAAAATACGTTTGTTCTTATACTCAAAGAGGTTTGGAATATTCTCTTTATTTTTTTCTTTTCCAAGTCCGCGCTCACAGCGGTTTCCGGTAATATACTGGCGGTTGTCGGAAAACTTA
>DLQV01000128.1:280-5361 GCA_002474415.1 Lachnospiraceae bacterium UBA7598 | reverse complement strand
GTCGGAAAACTTATTGATTGTCAGCAGACAATGGTTCGTACATCCCTGGCAGCGTGCAAGCTTGGTAGTATAGGACAGTTTATTGATCTGTTCGATGGACAGCATTGTTGTCTGATAGCCGGCTTCGTGACGTTCGCGGGCAATCAGTGCGGCACCAAAAGCACCCATGATTCCGGCAATGTCCGGACGGGTTGCATGAACGCCGGCAATTTTTTCAAAACTGCGAAGAACGGCGTCATTGTAGAAAGTACCACCCTGAACGACAATATTTTCTCCGAGATCTTTGGCATCGGACAGTTTGATCACCTTAAACAATGCGTTTTTGATTACAGAGTAGGCAAGTCCGGCAGAGATATCGGCAACGGAGGCCCCTTCCTTCTGTGCCTGTTTTACCTTTGAGTTCATAAATACGGTACAGCGGGTACCAAGGTCGATCGGATGTTTGGCAAACAGTGCTTCTTTGGCGAAATCCTGCACCGTGAAGTTTAAGGATTTTGCAAAAGTTTCAATGAAAGAACCGCAGCCGGAAGAACATGCTTCGTTTAACTGAACCGAGTCTACGGTCTGGTTCTTGATCTTGATACATTTCATGTCCTGACCGCCGATGTCCAAAATACAGTCAACTTTTGGGTCGAAGAAAGCAGCGGCATAGTAATGGGCGACGGTTTCTACCTCGCCGTCATCAAGCATCAATGCTGCTTTCAAAAGTGCTTCCCCGTATCCGGTCGAGCAGGAATGTACGATGTGTGCACTCTCCGGCAATAGACGATAAATTTCCTGAATGGAACGGATAGCAGTTGCAAGCGGGCTTCCGTTATTGTTGTCATAGAAAGAATATAAAAGTTTTCCGTCCTCGCTGACAAGTGCAATCTTTGTTGTAGTGGAACCGGCGTCAATACCGAGATAGCAGTTTCCGGAATAATTCTTCAGGTCACCGGTTTCTACGTGGTTGTTTCCGTGCCTTTTGGTGAAAGCATCATAATCTTCCTTGCTGGCAAAAAGCGGGTCCAGACGGGCAACCTCAAACTCCAGCTTAATGCCGGTAGAAAGACGCTGCTGCAGGGAACCCAGTGTAGTTTCTACGTCTTCTTTATAATTTAATGCGGAACCGATCGCTGCAAACAGATGTGAATTTTTCGGTGTAATTGCATGCTCGTCATCGAGATTCAATGTGCGGATAAATGCTGCTTTCAGTTCGGATAAAAAGTGCAGAGGACCACCGAGAAATGCCACGTGTCCGCGGATCGGCTTACCACAGGCAAGTCCGCTGATCGTCTGATTGACAACTGCCTGGAAAATGGAGGCAGACAGATCTTCGCGGGTTGCCCCCTCGTTGATGAGTGGCTGGATATCGGTCTTGGCAAATACACCACAGCGCGCGGCAATCGGGTAGATTGCTTTGTAATTTTTGGCATATTCATTTAATCCGGAAGCATCGGTCTGGATCAGAGATGCCATCTGATCAATGAAAGAGCCTGTACCACCGGCACAGATACCGTTCATACGCTGCTCAACATTACCGCCCTCGAAATAGATGATCTTGGCATCTTCTCCGCCGAGCTCAATTGCGACATCGGTCTGTGGCGCATAATGAGTGAGAGCAGTAGATACTGCAATAACCTCCTGCGTAAACGGAACTTCCAGATGCTTTGCAAGGGTCAGTCCGCCCGATCCGGTGATGACAGGAGAAACAGACAGATCTCCAAGCTCTTTGGATGCTTTGGCAATTAAGGACGCCAGTGTCTCCTGAATATTTGCAAAATGACGCTCGTAGTCGGAAAACAGGATGTTGTCCTGTGAGTCGAGGATTGCAATTTTGACGGTAGTGGAACCGATATCAATTCCAAGTTTATGTAACTGCTTGTCACTCATAAATGTAACCTCCATGTGTAAGTAACTAAACTTATTATAAATAAGTATGATTTCAAAACAAAACCTAAAACATTATACGACAAGAATTGACAAAAGACAACGATTGAAAAGATAAAGATTTTATAAAATGTTGGAAAGAACGTGCCGCTGCGTTGACAAGAGGGAATTGAAAACCGTATAATTGTTTGACAGAAAGGTTGAAAATTACCGTAACCATATATTTATTCTATGTAGACAGGAGACAGATTTATGAATTGGATGGATAAACTGGAGCGCAAATGGGGACGTCATGCGGTCGCCAATCTGAGCAGGTATTTTGTGCTTGCACAGGTGATCGGATATGTTGTTCAACTGACAGCACCCGGCCTTATGAGTTATATGAGTTTTGATATGGGCAGAATTCTGCACGGACAGCTCTGGAGAGTGGTGACATGGATTTTTACACCGACGGCATCACTGGATATTTTTGGAATTTTATTTCTTTTCTGTGTTCTTATGTGGGGCAGTTCACTGGAATCCATGCTTGGAACATTTCGTATGAACGTATTTTTGTGGGGAAGTGTAATTCTGTGTGATTTTGCAGGAATTATTGTCTATATTGTCACAAAAATTCTGCTCGGATATGGTTTTTCTCCATATCTTTCAACGTACTATATTCTGATGTCCATGCTGCTGGCACTTGCCATGTGTATGCCGGAAGGAGAAGTGCGCCTGTATTTTGTCCTTCCGATCAAAATGAAATGGATGTTACTTTTTGAACTGGTGTATCTGGGATACCAGGTGGTTCGCATGTTTTCCATTGGAATCGGAAGTTATGGAACCGGAATGGGAATCCTTGTCGGAATTTTAAACTGTGTGCAGATCGTGGTTCCGGTGCTCAATATGTTCTGGTTTTTCCATGCAATGAAGACCCGGTTATCCGGAAAGCAGAAGAAACGTCAGAAAGAGTTCCGGGCACAGTTCAGTCAGCCGCGTCCGGGTTCCGGAATCGCACGGCACAAATGTGCAATCTGTGGAAGAACGGAACTGACCAATCCGGAGCTGCAGTTCCGGTATTGCAGTAAATGTGTGGGAAATCGTGAGTATTGTCAGGATCATTTGTTTACCCATCAGCACGTAAAATAAAAGATATTAAGTGGAAAAGAGAAAGAGAGTCATGAAGAAGAAATTCTTAAGTGTTTTACTTGTATTAGCAGTTTTGGTTTGTATGGCAGGTATCAGTGGGACACAGAAAGAATCAGAAAACAAAGAAGCAAAAATAAAACAGGAACAGGAAGAGAAACCGCAGATTGCGGAGACAAAAGAGGATCTTTTGCAGGAAAATGAGGAAGATTCCAAAGGATGGATTGGAGTTATCTTAAACGGAGATGAGACGGAAAGCTATTCTATGGCACATATTGATGGAATCCGGGCAGCAGCAGAAAATACCGGGATTCCGGAACAGGACATCGTCTGGAAAGAACGTGTGGGGGCCAATGATGGCTGTAAAGATGCAGTAAACAGTCTGATCAAACAGGGCTGTGAACTGATTATTGCAAACAGTGCCATGTATGAGGATGCCATAAAAAGTGAGGCAGAGAAGAACCCGGAAGTTGACTTTGTGGTAGTGAACGATTCCAAGACACAAAATACAACCAACGAGGATGGAACAGAACTTACAAATCTTTACAACGTACATATGAATACATGTGAGGCCTCTTATGTGGCTGGCATTGCTGCCGGAATGAAAGTGGCTAAGCTGGAAGAAAAAAAGAAAATTCCTTCGAAAAGTTTTGATGAAAATAAAAATGTAAAGCTGGGGTATGTAGCTGCGGAAGAAAATGATGATGTCCGTGCAGACATCAATGCATATTACCTTGGTGTGAAGTCGGCATATAAAAAGGTTACTTTGCAGGTAGAATATATTGATGCCTGGGATAACAGTGATGCGGAGGCAACTGCAGCCGGAGATCTGATCCGGAGCGGATGTGTGGTTCTTGCGGCAAATACGGACCTGGATGCCGTTATGCAGATGGCGGAAAATGCAAAAGAAAGTGGCAAATGTGTATATGCCGTCGGAAGAAATGCCGATATGCGCCAGACGGCAGGACAGGCCGTGCTGACTTCCGTGGTCAGTGTGTGGTCCGTTTATTATACAGAATTGTTTGATGCAAAAATGAATGGCCGTTATATGGAACAGAACTGGAATGGTGGATATGAACAGGGTGCTGTTAAAGTTTCTGCACTGGGAAAAAGTGTGGCGTCCGGAACTGGTGACCGGGTAAAGAAAATGGAAGAAAAGATAAGAGAGGGAAAGAAACCGATTGCTTATTTTTCAACACGTACGCTGGATGGAATTGTTGCATCCGAAAAAGGGCAGGAACAGTAGTGGACGCGCGGAGGCGTTCTGGTTGACAAATATCGGGAATATCCCTATAATTATTCTTATTTGAGGAGTGCTGGAGGAATAGACACATGGAAAATGAAACGATTTCCAAAAATTTTATTGAACAGATTATTGAGAAGGATTTGGCAGAAGGACATTGCAAGACGGTAAAGACCCGTTTTCCACCGGAACCAAACGGATATCTGCATATTGGACATGCCAAGTCCATTCTTTTAAATTCAGGGTTAGCCAAAAAATACGGAGGAGAATTTAATCTTCGTTTTGATGACACCAACCCGACGAAAGAAAAACTTGAGTTTGTAGAGTCTATTAAGGAAGATGTAAAGTGGCTTGGAGCGGATTGGGGAGATCGTCTCTTTTTTGCATCAAATTATTTCGATCAGATGTATGAAGCAGCGATCAAACTGATTAAAAAGGGAAAAGCATATGTATCCGATCTGTCGGCAGACGAAATTCGTGAGTATCGCGGAACTCTGACAGAACCTGGAAAAGAAGATCCATATGCAAAAAGAAGCGTAGAGGAAAATCTTGCGCTGTTTGAAGAAATGAAAGAAGGAAAATGTGAGGATGGAAGTCGTGTGCTTCGTGCACGGATCGATATGACTTCTTCCAATATCAATATGAGAGATCCGATTCTTTATCGTGTGGCACATATGACACATCACAATACCGGAGACAAGTGGTGTATTTATCCGATGTATGATTTTGCACATCCGATTGAGGATGCAATCGAGGGAATTACCCATTCCATCTGTACTCTGGAGTTTGAAGATCACAGACCGCTGTATGACTGGGTGGTAACAGAACTTGGATACAAGACAAG
>DLQV01000128.1:0-231 GCA_002474415.1 Lachnospiraceae bacterium UBA7598 | reverse complement strand
CCGAAACAGATCGAGTTTGCAAAGTTGTATCTGACAAATGTTGTCACCGGAAAACGCTACATCAAGCGTCTGGTAGAGGAACACATTGTGGATGGATGGGATGATCCGCGTCTGGTTTCCATTGCAGCGCTGCGCCGGAGAGGATATACACCGGAGTCTATTCAGAAATTTATTGAACTCGGAGGTATTTCTAAGGCAAACAGTTCTACGGATTATGCAATGCTTGAGTAC
>DLQV01000187.1:4325-5189 GCA_002474415.1 Lachnospiraceae bacterium UBA7598 | reverse complement strand
CTCATATGTTCCATCAGCAATTCCGAAGATTTTGATACCACCTGTGCGCATTCTTCCATCTGCTCACTCTCAGTCGTCAACTGCTCAGCATTTTCTGCTAACACTTCAATTGTTGCCGAGATTTCTTCCGCACTCGCCGACTGTTCTTCGGAAATTGCTGCCATATTTCCTGCAACGTCATTGACCTGTGCAATTTCGTCAATCATACTCGTCACAATTTTACTGGTTTCTGTAATATCTGTATAGATGGTATTAAACGTTTCGCATGCAGTATTTACTACCTGTGAATTTTGCTGGATAAGAGAAACACTTTCCTTTGTTTTTTGTACCATATGGGAAACCTGTCCATTAATATTTGTTATGATTTCTCCAATTTGTTGTACAGATTTTGCACTGTCATCCGCAAGATTTCCAATTTCCCCTGCAACAACTGCAAAACCTCTTCCGGCTTCTCCCGCACGTGCTGCTTCAATCGATGCATTCAGAGAAAGAAGATTTGTCTGCGAAGCAATATCCCCTATCATCTTAATAATGCCATTAATTTCTTCCGTTGATGCACCTACATTTGCAACTACATCGGCAAGTTCCTGCATAGATGAGACAATCTGTTCCATATTTTGCTGTACAGCTTCCATATCCTGATGTCCCTGGCCTGCATTCTGTACCGTTCCCTGCATTTTTTCATTCGCATCTGCACCATTTCGATTTGCTGTATCTACTACCTGTGC
This sequence comes from Lachnospiraceae bacterium UBA7598, assembly GCA_002474415.1. Lineage (GTDB taxonomy): Bacteria > Bacillota > Clostridia > Lachnospirales > Lachnospiraceae > Roseburia. The sequence continues at coordinate 4,461 of DLQV01000187.1, read as the reverse complement.
AAGTTTTGTTGCATTCTGTGCAATTTCCGTGACAGCTGTCGCAAGCTGCTCAATTGTCGCATGCATATCGGACATTGACTGTGCCTGATTTTCCGCGGTTGTACTCAGAGTTTCAGAGGTTCCTGCACTGATTTCC
>DLQV01000187.1:0-4300 GCA_002474415.1 Lachnospiraceae bacterium UBA7598 | reverse complement strand
CCAACTGTCCGGAGATATTCTGTATATCTGTAATAATTGCTTTCATCTTCACAATATAATCGCACAAGGCATGACTCATTTTTGTAATTTCATCATTCCCTTTTGGCTCAATATCCACAGTAAAATCTCCATTGGCAATTCTGGAAATTCCCTCCGTCAGCCCTTTGATCGGTGAAATTGTAATGCCAATTACATTTCCAATAATCACAATTGCTATAATAATCGCTACAAAGGCAATGATCACATACAAAAGTTCCATTTTCTGTAGCTGGGCAAATACTTCTTTCTGTGCTACGCAGCTTACCAATACCCACTCCGTTCCCTGAACGGGATGAATTCCAACAAAATATGCATTCTTTTTATCGGTAATTGTGTAAACCTTAAACTTATCAGTATCCAGTTTTTGCGAAATGCTTTTCAAGAATGTGCCCTGTCTGGTAATATCTTCTGCATTCAATGATTCATCCGGATGTGCAAGAATTGTGTTACTTTGCTTATCCACCAGAAATTCATATCCACTTTTTGAATCCATGATTTTTACCGATGAGACTATCTGTGTCACGTAATCCAGCGAAACATCTGCTGCCGCAGCCATCTTATCTTTTCCCGGGCGATTTAATACCGTTGACGCACTGACAACAAATTTGCCACTCTCTGCATCCTGATAAGGCTTTCCGAACATAAACCCATCATGTTCCTGTCCTTCTTTATACCAATCGCGATCCGCAACAACATAGTCATCTCCCGGTTTCCATCCAGACCCATCCAGATATGTACCATCTGCACTTCCCTCGTATACTCCGTTTGCATAACTTTTGTTCAGCGTCATGGTAGTCTTTAAATATGCCAGTTCTTCTTCTTCAGATGTAAAATCTACGGTCTCAAGTGTATTTTTTACAGAATTTAACGAAGCCAGAACCTCCTGCTTCCATGCTGCAATGGATTCTGCATTATAATTTGCCTCTTCCTCCATCTCGCCATAAACAGAATCTGTCATGGTATTTTTCATGTTAATTCCATTAATGACCATAATTATCAGAATTAATACTGCCATCAATGGAATCATTGTTCCAAGCAGTTTTCGCTTGATACTTCCCGTTTTTCTTTTCATAAATATGCTCTCCCTCTTTACTTATTATCCGAATTTTATCATACCAGATTATTTTTAGCCTACTACAAAAGTAGACAATTTTTTCTCAATATTCTTTTCAGACAAGATAGAGCATACTTATTTTTTACATAATAATCATAATTTCTTGCTTTTTATGAATGGTTTTGCTTTTTTCATGTAAAACATTTGTTCCCCGTCAAAAAAAACGATCACCACTTTTATCATCTGTCGCTGCTTGTTAAATTTTACCAATCTTTCCTGATAATTTTTATCCCTGAAGGCCGTCTGCCTGCCGGATCATATCCTCGACTACGATGTCGTAAATTTCTCCGACCGTATTGCAGTATTCCAGAATTTTCCACGGCTCATTCGTGTGGAAATGAATCTTGACCAGATCCTCATCTCCAGCCGCAATCAGACTGTTTCCCTCAAAATTTTCCGTGATATAATCTGCGATCTCATCCTCGTCAAGATCCTTGTCTCTCCGGTCGATCAGTAACTGTGTATCATAACGATATGCAAACTGATCATCCTCTGCATCTATGGAATGTACTCCCATGTTCTAATCCTCCTGTTATCATTCTTATGTATCTGTTACACTTGCACAAATACCTTCAGATTCTATTTTAACACAAAACAATACAACATCAACCTTCAAAGTATCCGGCATTGATAACTCTTTCTCAGTTACTGTTCACACAAATTCTGAAATTTTCATTGTAAAATCCGGATAAATTCCCACCGGAATTTCATCTTCAAATAAATACTGCGTGCTGTCCTCATTTTCTCCAAACAAATATACCAGTACCGTACGTTTCATAGGATTTACGATCCAATATTCCCGCACCCCTGCAGTACGGTATTTGAACAATTTGGTCAGATAATCCATCCTCTGACTGCTTTGTGATACAATCTCAATCACCCAGTCCGGTGCCCCATTACACCCCCTGTCATCCAGCTTTCCGTTATCACAGATCACAGAAATATCCGGTTCCACATACGTTTTATCATCCTGATTTAAAAATACCGCAAACGGTGCCGGATATACTTTACAGGTTCCTTTATGATCTGCAATATAGTTTCCGATCGTACGGCTCAACTGCTGCACCAGTTCCTGATGAATTCTGCCCGGAGGTGCCATATCATAAATCTGTCCATCGATCAGTTCTGCACGTTTTCCTTCCGGCAATGCATAGATTTCTTTCGTTGTGTGTGAATATTTTTCTGCTAACGGCATACGCTTTGTCTCCTGCTATTATTTACCCGATACATCCATTTAAATATAGTATACTGAAAGATTCGTTTTTCATCAACACATGTCATTACATTTTCTCTGTACATTTTTACACAGAAAAAAGAGAGGGGCTTTTCTAAAAAAGTATCCCTCTCTTTCCTTGAGAATATTACCATAAAAATATTGTTTAATTCTGTCCATAATAAGCATTCGCACCGTGCTTGCGGAAGAAATGCTTATCGCGGATACAATCCGGTGCCGGCTGCACCTTCGGATTGATCAGTTCAGTACGGGTTGCCATCTTTGCAACTTCCTCTAAGACAACGGCATTGTGCACTGCCTCTGCCGCATCCTTGCCCCACGTAAACGGACCATGGTTCGTGCAGAGCACGCCAGGTGTGTAAACCGGGTTGATTCCTCTTGTCTCAAAGGTTTCAATAATGACTTTTCCGGTGTTGGTCTCATATGCCTCGTCAATCTCTTCCGGTGTGAGGCTGCGCGCACATGGGATCGGTCCAAAGAAATAATCCGCATGGGTCGTTCCGTAAAGCGGAATATCCCTTCCTGCCTGTGCCCAGGAAGTAGCCTCCGGAGAATGGGTATGCACGATACCGCCGATATCCGGATACTTTTTGTACAGTTCGAGATGGGTTGGTGTATCGGAAGACGGTTTTAAATCTCCCTCGATCTTGTTTCCCTCTAAGTCCATAACAACCATATCATCCGGCGTCAGTTTATCGTAATCCACACCGCTTGGCTTGATGACAAAATAGCCACTCTCGCGGTCAATGCCACTGACATTGCCCCATGTATAAGTAATCAAACCTCTGCGCGGCAATTCCATGTTTGCCTCGTAAACCTGTTTTTTTAATTCCTCTAACATGATTTCCATCCTTTCCATATCCACAAAATCCGCCGCTGGAAACGACGGATTCTGCTTATTTATTATTTTACAAATGTTCTACTGCTGCACGCTCAATTGCAAGTCCTTCATTGTAGCGTTTCAGGAACTGATCAAATCCTTCCACATCTGCCGGAACCGGGTTTTCAGTTACGCCCTCCTGTCCGCCAAATACACGCTCATTCAGATAATGTGCAAGGCTCTCTCCTTCTTCTTTCTGTGCCATATAGGCAGCCAGAAGTGCAATGCCCCATGCGCCGCCCTCTCCGGCTGTTTCCATAACGGAAACCGGAGTGTCGATCGCTGCTGCCATGATGCGCTGTCCAACGACCGGAGTCTTAAACAGACCGCCATGGCCGTACATCTTGTCGATCTGTACACCTTCCTCTTTGAGCAGGATATCCAGACCATCTTTCAATGCGCCCAGTGCCGTAAACAAGTGCACGCGCATGAAATTTGCAAGATTGAATTTTGCATCCGGTGTGCGGGCAAACAGAGGTCTTCCCTCATCAAATGCCGTGATTCCCTCACCGGAAAAATAATTGTATGCCAGAAGTCCGCCACAATCGGCATCCCCTTCGAGTGCCTTGTTGTATAAAACGGAGAACAGCTCATTCTTGTCGATCTTCATGCCAAAGCTGTTTGCAAACTCTTCAAACAGATTGACCCACGCATTCAGATCGGATGTGCAGTTATTGCAGTGTGCCATGGCAACTGCCTCTCCGGATGGTGTGGTCACCAGATCAATCTCCGTGTGCACATGCTTTAATGCCTTTTCCAGTACGATCATTGCAAATACGGAAGTTCCAGCGGATACATTTCCGGTGCGGACAGCTACACTGTTTGTTGCTGCCATGCCGGTTCCCGCATCTCCCTCCGGTGGACATACCGGAATTCCTGCTTCCAGGTCTCCGTCCGTATCCAGAAGCTTTGCTCCCTCTGCAGTCAGTGTTCCTGCCTGCTCTCCGGCAACCAGTACCTTCGGAAGAATATCACGCAATGACCATGCAAAACCATACGGTTTTACCAGCGCGTCAAACTTCTCAAGCATTTC
>DLQV01000297.1 GCA_002474415.1 Lachnospiraceae bacterium UBA7598 | reverse complement strand
TAAAGCCGCGGTAGCCGCCAGTTTTTTCTCTTTTACCGATGCCGCAACCGCTTTTTGGGCATTGGCAACTTTTTCCTCTCTCGTGGCGCCGCGGAACAGTGCCGCATGCACATCACACAATTTCTGCACGGTCTCAAGCGGTGTGCCGCCCTGCAGAAGTTCCTGCTCCGCCTGCATGATCTCTTCCGGATCAACCTCTTCAAATTCTTTTGCGAAATCTGCCCTTACTTTTTCCAATTCTTCCCCGGCGCTCAACTGCTCCAGATATGTTTTGATCTGTTCTACCCGTGTATTGTGTTCCATCATTTTATCCTTTCCCATTTATATAGACTCTCTTACAAACAGTTTTTTCATTCTTCCGTTACAATATACACAAAAACGGGAAAAGAATATGTTGTTGCAACCACATTTTTAATTTTTACCACATCGCGTGCAGCACATCTCCTTTCAAATACAAATTACCTCTGACCTCTTCCTTTACCGGGGCCAGTTGCCCCTGGCTTACCATATAAGATATATTTTGTCGCGAACATTGCAGCATATTGCAGCTTTCCGTTGTGTCCAGGATATTTTTTTTCACAAATGCTTTAAAATCTTTCATACTTAATGGAATTGCAATCCCCGCATCGTGCAGGATACCCGCTGGGATATCAATCGAGTCATTGAACGTAATAAAATATCCACCAGTTCCAACTTTACCAGACTGATACACATACTCATTACGTATCACTTTTTCCATGTCATTGATTTCTTTCAGATTTTTTAATTCAATTTTCCTTATTGTTTCATCTGCAAAAAAACAAAGTATTGTGTAATTCTCCAGCAAAACACATTCCGCGATATTTTTCTGCTGTCTTTTTAATACAAAATCAGGCAATTCTTCTATTTTCTTAATATAAAGACTATCCTGGGAACACCTGCCCTCTGAAATCTCTAAAAATTTCATTTCATCATAAGACTGCAAATGGTGTTGTGCCAAAATATCCTTAATGTTCTGTCTTCCACTTGGAATTACCCGTTCCTTTACCCATAGGAAACTGATATCCCGTGGAATCGTATAAATTTTTCGCTTAACATAACTGGTAAACAGCAAAGGTGCTGTCCACTCATCCAAATATTCTGGCAGTTCTATCATACATGTTCTTTCTTTTTCATAATAGAGAAGCACTCCCATCAACAATGCATTTTCTGCATCAATTATTTCAAAGATTTTCATAAATCTTGTACCTCTTATATATCATATTCCAAATCTTATCTATAAAAGCTTCCGATAAAATTGTTTCCAATCCCTCGAAAATAATGTTCCGGTCTGTTTCTTTTAATTTGTTTTTAAATAAATATCCACTTTCTTTTATAAGACCTAAATTTTCATAGCAGGAATATCCTCCAATGAAATTCTGACATCGTTTATCTTCCAGAATATCAAATTTTGCAACATCCTCATCCGAAATGCAGGAATACAGCAGGGACAAACCATGATCAAACAACGGAGCAATTCGCAACGTATGTGCCCTGGCATTTCTTAAAATTTCGATATTTGCCCCATGACGATCCCTGTTAAGTATCAGATAATCAACTGCTATCATTTGATCAATGTATTCTTTCCACCCACACCGCACACAAAAATCATAATGTGTCTCCCCTTTATTTGCATTGGTCCTATAATAGTCATCCAGTGCAATTTTGCTCTCGCCTCTCTTTTTAAAATCTTCCGAAGCACATAAATACGTATTATATATCCTGCCTTCTACTTCAATATCCGCATGAACCAGTTCATATGCAAGATGCTCGACTCCCAACAATGTAAGTAACCGGGCAACAATGATTTCATTCACACACTCATGCCCTGTAACTCCATTTACCGGATCAAAATTAGACAATTTGTAATATATCTTTTTCCCATTAATCGATGATTCTGATTTTAAAAAAGTTCCTGCGGTTCCACTGGAACTTCTGATATGTGACCATTTTAAATATGTGAGATCCTGTGTTTTCATGATAATTTCATCTTTCATATGCATCTTCACCTCTTCCATATTATTTGACGCACGTCAAATATATCTTTTAATATCATATAATATTATTTGACGCACGTCAAATAATATACATACTTCTTTTATTCACCAGTACCACTTCGCTGTTTTCATGTTATAATGAAGCAGGCTGATGCCTGCACCGGTCATCGGGCTCCGCTTGGTGACCGATAATACAACCATCAGATATCAGGAGGAGAGTATACATGAACGTTGTTATTGCCATCGATTCTTTTAAAGGAAGCATGACTTCCCTCGAAGCCGGGGAAAGTGCCTCTGCCGGAATCCGGCGCATATATCCGGATGCAGATATCACCATCCGCCCGCTTGCAGACGGTGGCGAAGGCACGGTGGAAGCTTTGACGCTTGGCTGTGGCGGCACACGCACACAGGTATGCGTAACCGGACCTCTTGGGAAACCGGTGCTTTGCAGTTACGGCATTCTGGATGCTGGCAAAACTGCAGTCATCGAAATGTCCGGAGCTGCCGGAATTACACTCCTTTCCGAAACCGAACGGAATCCTTTGTATACAACGACCTACGGGGTTGGGGAAGTCATCAGAGACGCCATTGCCAGAGGCTGCAGACATTTTATTATAGGAATCGGCGGAAGTGCCACAAACGATGGAGGAACCGGTATGCTGCAGGCACTGGGATTTGACCTGCTGGATCAGGAAGGGGTTCCGGTACGTCATGGTGCTCTGGGCTTAAGGGATCTGGCTGTGATTTCAGACTGCCATGTGCTGCCGGAACTGAAAGAGTGTACGTTTCGGATTGCCTGTGATGTGACAAATCCGCTCTGCGGTCCGCAGGGATGCAGCGCCGTTTTCGGTCCTCAAAAAGGCGCAGATCCTGCCATGATCCAGCAGATGGATCAGTGGCTTTCCTCCTATGCCACACTCGCCAGAAAAAGCTTTCCGGAAACAAATCCCTCACATGCAGGAGCCGGGGCTGCCGGCGGCCTTGGGTTTGCTTTTCTCACCTTTTTCCATGCCACTCTGGAATCCGGTGTAAACATCATTCTGGAAGAAACACATCTTTCCGACTATATAAAAAATGCAGATATTGTCATCACCGGAGAAGGCTGCTTAGATGGCCAGACCGTCATGGGGAAAGCGCCTGCCGGCGTTGCAAAGATTGCCAAAGAATTTCAAAAACCTGTGTTTGCATTTTCCGGCTGCGTGACGGAAGATGCAAAAGCCTGTAATGCAGCAGGAATTGATGCCTTTTTCCCGATTGTGCGGGGCGCTGTTTCGCTTGAAGATGCCATGCAGACCGATCATGCAAAACAGAATATGACCGATACGGTGGAACAGGTATTTCGTATGCTTCGAACGTTTCAGAATACAAAATGAATCAGCAGCATATAACAGGCTGTGCCCGCCACCATCGAAAGAAACATATTTCGCTTCCAGATATGAAGGCCGCCTGTCACCAGAATCGAGATCAGTTCCGGCAAGCCGTGATTTCCATGTAAAAACTGCACATTTCGCAGACAGTAAATAATCAGCATGCCAAATACGGCAGAAGGAAGATATTTTCCGATATACTGTACAAATGCAGGTGTTTCTTTCTTTTCCCGAAACACGAGAAATGGGAGAAACCGGGTCAATACGGTCCCCAGTATACACATCCCAATCGTTATGATCTGCTGTGGAACTGTCATCACACTTTTGCCTCCTTTTCTTTCTTCTCCAAAGGTTTCCTGCACAGTGCAAGCAATCCGATGATAATCAGCATGGTTGGAATCATAAACGAATCTGCACTAAATACCGCAAGACAGGCGATGGAAACACCCAGTCCGATCAGCGATGATATATGCTGTTTTTCCTTGAGCCACTGATCAAGAAAAATCACAACAAACATGGATGTCATCACAAAACTGATTCCCCCGGTATCAAATTTAAGCAGAGATCCTAAAAGCGCACCGCATGTTGCCGCAGAAACCCAGTAAATCTGATTCAACAGTGTGACAAACACCATAAACCATCCCTTATCCACTCCCTCCGGAATCTTTGCCGAATAATTCACAGAAAATGTCTCGTCCGACATTCCGTAGATCAGATAAAATTTCTTTGCCCCAAGGCCCTTAAATTTTTCCAGCATGGATATTCCATAAAACAAATGCCGCGCCTGAATCAGAAATGCCATGATCAGTGCCTGCACCGGTGCAAACGGACTCAGTAACATTTCCACGGCAATAAATTCCAACGATCCTCCATAAATCAGCATGCTCATAAACAGCGGATAGACAAACGAAAATCCCTCTGCATGCATATAAATTCCATAAGAAAGACCAAGAAACCAGTATCCCGTAAAAATTGCCAATGTATATGGAAAGGCTGCTTTCAATGCCTTGCGTCTCATAATTACATTTCTCCTTTGTCTTATGTAATACATCGCTTTCCACATTACAATATTATTTAACATTCGTCAAACTTTCCCCTCTGAAACCGAGATTATTTTTCTTGCAATCTCTACCAGATAAGGTATAATAATCTGAATAACTACATCTTTTATTAAGGGGGTTTTACAATGTTAAGCATTTTTATGAAAAAACTGACCGTCAACGAGGCCAGAAATAAAGTAACCACATCCGATAACGCAGTCCTCATTGACTGCCGTCCCAAAGAAGATTATACGCACGGACATGTAGCCGGTGCCATCAATTTTCCAATCGAAAAAATCACGGAAGAACGTGTCTGCCGCCGGCTTCCGGACAAAACAACCGGACTGTATATTATCGGAAGTTATTACCACAAACCAAACGTTGCCATGAAGAAATTTAAAAAACTCGGTTACAAAAATCTTCACTTCAGCGGATTTATGGAAGAACATCACGGAATGTTGACACGTTAAGATAAACAGGAGACATAAAATGATAAAAACAAATGGATTTCGTGTTCTGGCGATGGTAATGACAACGATATTGATGGTTACAATAATCCCGGTTACCGTTGTACAGGCAGCAGACTTTAGTGGACAGGGATTTGATTTATCAAGCACTGGAAAAAATTGAAAAACTACAAAGTCTGGGTTGCATCTTACAGTGATACCAGACCAAAGCTGCCGGTATCTGCCGACTTATGGCAGTATACAAAGAAAGGTTCCCTGGAAGGTGCCAACACCGACAAAGGATGTTGTGA
>DLQV01000070.1 GCA_002474415.1 Lachnospiraceae bacterium UBA7598 | reverse complement strand
GTGCCTTATAGGACTCATCCTCCGACTCAGCATCCCGGAACACATACTTAAAGAACAGGTTCTGTAAAATCGTACAGATAAAGATAATCATCAGCAGAACGACAGACATCGCGGAGGCAAGACCGACTTTCTGGCTGGTATGCGCAATCTTGTTCATGATTACGAAATAAGTTCCTGTTCCGTTTGCACCGGTGGTAATTACGAAAGGTGCCTCAAATGCACTTAAGGAACCGGTGATGGAAAGGATGACATTTAATGTAATAATTGTCTTGATACTTGGGAGAATAATATGTTTGAACTGCTCCCATTTATTTGCACCATCCAGGGACGCTGCTTCGTACAGTTCGGAATCCACAGACATCATAGCACCGATAAACAGTACCATGTTCTGTCCGGTATACCGCCATACGGAAGTCGCCGTCAGGGCCCAGTTGTTTACTCTCTGGTCCTTTAACCAGTATGGAAGATTGTCTAATTGAAAACCACACCACTGCAGGATTGTATCAAATACGAACCCTCTGGTGAAGAAGAATTTAAAGATAAAACCAATGGCAATACCACTGATGAGGTAAGGGAAAAACATCAGACCTTTAAAAAGATTTCCGCCCTTTACCTTAAAACTTAAAATTGTTGCAAGGTACAGTGCAAGTACAAGCTGGATCAATGCACCAACCATATAGAATAAACTGAGTTTCAACGCACCGAAACAATCTTTTCGTTTGAATACGTCTAAATAATTCTGCCATCCGACAAATACACGTTTGTCTACCGGCGTTGTATACTTCATTTTATAAAAACTGAATTTGACCATTTCCGCAAACGGAAAATAAGTAAACAGAAAAAGTAAAAACAATGGGATAATCATAAAACCGATACAGATAAACACCTGCTGACCGGCTCTGCTCTTTGCCCATTTTTTAAAATTAAATGATTTTGATTTCATACTACGTTCCTCCCATATGAAACAGGCAATCATGCCACCGGGCCGAAAATATTTCCGGCCCGGCAGTGGAATGATGTACCTTTATGCAGCGTGGAACTACTCTGTAATTTCTACGCCCTCAGATTCCTGAGCATCTGTCCATTTCTGGTTCCACTCGTTCATGATATCGTCAAAGCTCTCATCACCATTTGCTGCATGCTCAATGATTGCCTGGATCTTATCATTACCACCATTGTTAATATTTAACTCTGAATCAGCATTCAATGCATTTAAGAGATCCTCTTCACCCTCTACGGCCGGTTCATCCTCAAGGAATGTTACACCAGAGAAGTCAAGCTTTGTATCGGAAGAAGACTTGGAAACTGGAAGTCCATCCTCGTTGTAAGAGAATCCGGACTCTTCTGTCATCCACTTAACAAAGATTAAAGCTGCCTGCTTCTCATCATCGGAAGCGTTTACGTTGATACCATAAGAATAATCAGCACCTGCAGATGCATACTGCTCACCGTTTACAGTGATTGGAAATGGCATATATCCGATATCATCCGCATGCTCACCGGCTGCTTCCATCTGTGGGTAAGCCCATGATCCAAGTACCATACATCCGATCTGTCCGTTGTTTAACATGGTCTTAGAACCTTCCCAGTCAGTTGTAGAGTAGTCATCCTCGGTAAGTCCGTCTGCGACTGCATCGTAAAGGATCTTGTATACTGCATATGCATGTGTTCCATCGCCGTAATCCTTGAACGGGTCCTTTGTGTGAAGAAGTTTCTGGTTCATATAGGTGTTGTCACCCGTTGCATTGTTTCCAATGTAAGCATCCCATGCGCCCATGGTCCAGCCTGCTGCATAGTTTGTGTAAAGTGGAATTGCATCGGTCTTGTCCTTGATCTTCTTTAATGCATCAATGAACTCGTCCGGAGTCTTTGGTGTTTCTGTTACACCGGCATCCTCAAATACTTTCTTGTTGTAAACGATACCCTGTGTCGTTGCTGTAGAAGGAACACCATATACATCATCTCCATAGAGCCATGTATTTGCGTAGTTGATCTGCTGGCTCATCTCATCGAGTGTACCGTATGACATATAATATGTACTGAGATCTGCCTTATCTACTGCCGGGATCATGGTAATTGTTTCATACTGTCCGGACTGTAAATGTGTCAGTGCATCGTCTGCATAGTTTGTATCTGTTGTGATCTCAACCTTGATGCCTGGATACTCTTTATTGAAATCTTCCAGATAAGATTTCCAGTTCTTTCCGCCGTAATCATCGGTATCCATATCCGTTCTGTGGTTGAACATTGTAATTGTTGTGTTTAAGTCTTTTCCTGTTTCTCCCAATACAATGTCTGAATAGCTTACAAGACCATCTGATGAAGCGCTGTCTGCCTTCTGTGTTCCGTCGGCAGAGTCACTTCCCTTAGAACCGCATCCTGCGAATAATGTTGCGGTCATTGCAGCTACAAGACCAAGTGCCATAAACTTTTTAAATTTCATGTTGTTCTCCTCCTTAAACATGTGAATTATTAAGTTAATTTAAGTATACATTTTTTGTTAATTTAATCATCACTCTTTATTGCTTTTAATCATATCATATTGCGTTTTCAAACACATTCCCTATAATGCACAATTTTGCATTTACTTTTTTGTGTATTATGCCCATATATTTTTGTATAAAAAGTAATTTTAAGTTATATTTTGTTTTAAATTATTGCTTTTTACTTTTCGCACAATTATACTTAACTAAAAAGACTGGTTATGATTGAAAGAGGATGATTTTATGGAACAATTACAGCATCATGGGATTACAGGAACGGTGCCAAAGCATGTATTATCTGACAATATGAAAAACTTTATGTCCTTTCCGCTGTCCGCACCGGCGGATGACGGTTTTATTCATCTGCTCGGAAAAGGCATCTGTTCCTTTCCGAACAATTGTTCCATGACATTCCGTATCAACGCGCCTTATCATTTTTTCTATGTATATGAGGGCACGCTTTCTGTAACGGATGCGCATAATACATGTCAGCTCGCAGACCGGCACGCAGCACTTCTTCCGATTTCCGGCACCCTCACGATCGAAATCTTAAAAGGCCGCTGCCACTATTTCCATATGTATATTTCCGGTCTCGCCCTCTTGCAGTTTCACACACTGCTCCCATCACCTCTTGCCTTTCCGGCAGAGAGTTCTTCTATGTTTACGCTGTTCCATACGATGGAGCATTTACAGAATCTGCAGAAAGACACTTTTAATGATCCTCTGTCCGTCTGCCGGATCTCCATGTGGATCACCAATATTCTTACGGAGATGGCAGTCTATTCCGGTCATCCGGCCACACGCCGGGATACGATTCCGGATTATCTGCGGGAAATCCATCATTTATTTGACACACAATATGGAGAAAATTATTCACTGGACGAACTGGAAAATACATATTCCGTCAGCAAATACCGGATCTGCCGCGAATTTTCCAAATACTACGGAGCTTCTCCTGTACAGTACCTGAATCATAAGCGGATTGAAGAAGCCAAAAAACTGCTTCTGACTACCAATGAAACCATCCACGAAATCGGAAGTAAGGTAGGAATTCATAATACCAATCATTTTATCAATCTGTTTAAACGGGAAACCGGGGCGACCCCGCTTGCGTTTAAGCAGGATGCCCCGGTTTCTATATCCGAGCTACACTATCTTTAAATACCACATGTCCATCTACAATGAACACACCGGCTGTATAGTTTTCATTTGCAATTTTGCGGACAATCTTATGAATGGCTCTGCGTGCCATCTCCGATATATCCACCTCATATGTCGTAATTCCGATATCACACAGCCCCGGATAAAGGAAATTATCAAATCCCACAACGGAAACATCTTCCGGAACCCGGTAGCCTTCATTTTCAAGTTTCCGGATCAGATACGACGCTGCAAGATCGCAGTTACAGACAAACGCCGTCGGCATATCTTTCGGAAATTTATAATATTTTTCCAGATCCATCCGCCCGGTTCTGGTATCACGGTCGTCAATCACATAATCTTTCGGCACATCTGCCTGATGCTCCATCATTGACTTACGGTAACCAAGATAACGGTCGGTAATACTGTTCGTCATGCCAACCGTTCCTACATAGGCAATTTTTGTATGCCCCATGGAAAAAAGATAATTTGTCAGTGCATAGGTCCCATAAAAGCTGTTGGAANNTGCGGTGTCCCATCTGAAACAGATAATTGGTCAACGCATACGTTCCATAAAAACTGTTGGAAATTACCGTGTCAAGACCAACCGTATCATTATAAAAATCCAGACAGACCACCGGCACACCGCCCTTTTGTTCAATCTGTTCAATGTACGGTTTTGTCATATCCCCAAGAATAATCAGACCATCCACTTTTTTTTCCTGAAGCACCAGCGGCATCTGATTTTCCAGCACACTCTCTCTTGAAATACTTTCCAGCAGCGTAAAACACCCGCGGGAACCCGCCTTCTTATTTACTTCCTGATACATTTTCCAGTAAAAAGAATTGTATTTGTCCAGATAAACTTCCTGTATCAGGACTCCGATATTGTATTGTTTTTCCGCAGACTGCCGTTTGGTCTCNNGCTACAGCTCTCTTATTGACTTCCTGATACATCATAAAGTAAAAGGAATCGTATTTGTCCAGATAAACTTCCTGTATCAAAACCCCGATATTGTATTGCTTTTCCGCAGACTGCCGTTTCGTCTCTGAAGGGCTGCGGTAACCAAGCTCTTCTGCCAGGTTCTTTATTTTCTCCCGCATTTCTTCGCTGACGCCTTTTTGTCCCGACAAGGCTTTGGAAACGGTTACCGTGCTGACACCAACCTGTTCGGCGATATCTGCAAGTTTCACTGCTTTTGCCATAATTCCCTCGATATTTTCATACTAATTTACTTGTTTAACTATATAAACCGGATAATTTAAGTTAATTTTACATTCTTTTTCTTCCTCTGTCAATTAATCTGCCACAAAATGGTACAGATAACTTCTGTAATCTCCCTGCTCGGAAGGAACCAGAATACCGGCATTCATAAGCAGGTCACCACCGTATACGTGTTCGCTCTCCATCTCGCCTTCCAGACGGTAATCCAGATTCGGATTCAGTCCCTGCAGACGAACTTTTAAGCTGTGGTAATTCGGGCGTGCATGTACGGTCACGAAAGTAACCAGTGCCTCTTTTTTATCTTTGGATACCACCATATAACAATCATAGAAATGATTTTCACGGTAAGAAGCGATACGGTAATAATCGCCCTCTCTTACCAGATCGTTATACTTGTGATACATTGCCGTCTGCTGTGGAATCTGTTCCTGCTCTTCCTTGGCAATCTTTGTGATATCCAGCTCATAGCCAAAGGTTCCTGCCAGAGCAACTTCCCCTCTTGTCTTAAACGGGGTATTTCTGCCCACGGTATGATTCGGGCAGTCCGAAACGTGTGCTCCCATTGCAGACAGCGGATAAATCAGTGCCGTACCTTCCTGAATACCAAGTCTCTCGATCGCATCCGTATCATCCGAGCACCAGATCTGCGGGCTGTAATAAAGCATACCCGGATCAAAACGTGCTCCGCCTCCAGAACAGTTCTCCAGAAGAAGATCCGGGAAATCACGGGTCAGGCGTTCCTGCATCTCATACACACCAAGCACATAACGGTGGCTTAACTCACCCTGGCGGTCTGCCGGAAGCGCAAGACTTCCCAGATCGGTAAGCTGACGGTTCATGTCCCATTTCACATATTCGATATTAGCACTGCTTAAAATTGCACGGATCTTTTCATAGATGCAGTCACGCACATCTTTTCTGCTGAAATCAAGGACATACTGATTTCTCGAAAGCGTTCCGGCACGTCCTTTCACAGCAATTGCCCAGTCCGGATGCTCTTTGTACAATTCCGAATCCGGGGAAATCATTTCCGGCTCCATCCAGATTCCGAATTTCAGACCAAGCTTATTCACTTCATCTACAAGATATTTCAATCCGCCCGGCAGTTTATTTTCATTGACAAACCAGTCTCCAAGACTTGTACTGTCATCGTTGCGGTGTCCAAACCAGCCATCATCCATAACCAGCATTTCAATGCCATACTGGGATGCCAGTTTTGCAATATCCAGAAGTTTTTCGGTATTAAAATCAAAATAAGTTGCTTCCCAGTTGTTAATCAGGATCGGACGTTTCTGATTGCGGTATTTGCTGCGGATTAAATGCTCCCGATAGAAGTCATGGAAATTACGGGTCATTTTCCCAAGCCCCTCTGCGGAAAATGTAAGGGCAACTTCCGGTGTATAAAATGATTCACCGCTTTCCAGTTTCCAGGAAAAATCTGCCGGATGAATTCCCATTACTGCACGGATACTGTCAAACTGGCTCTTTTCCAGCTGTGCAATAAAATTGCCGGAATAAATAAAATGCATCGCATATACTTCGCCGGTCGTCTGTGTCGTGGTAGATTTCATCCACGCCATAAACGGGTGTTCCTGATGGGAAGACTCCCCGCGGATACTTCCCACACTGGTCTTTCCATATCCCAGTGGACGGCGGTCCATCTGACGTTCTCTCGCCCACGAACCGTGAAGTGTCAGCATCTCATACGCATCATCATCCATATCTATACATGCAGAATATGCCTTTGTGAGATAAATTGCCTCTTTACTCTGGTTGCTGATACGCACGCTTCTGGTAATCATATCGTTTTCTTCAAAGACGGTATAATACAGATCCACATCCAGCTGTAACACTTCATCTTTGCAATGAAGGATCAGTGTCTGTGCTTTATGCTCTCTGTCAAATGCAGACGGAAGCCCCGGAAGTTCCGGTTTCTGATCTGTAATTTCATAGGAAACATAGGTTGGCATAACCGCATGCTGTCCTGCCTGTGTGCGCAC
>DLQV01000219.1:10346-10687 GCA_002474415.1 Lachnospiraceae bacterium UBA7598 | reverse complement strand
AAATGCAATCATTTTTTTTGCTGTCGCTTCATCTTCGGTCACAATATTCTGAATATTTCCACCCAGAGCCGTCTCTATCGCAATCTCATATTTCTTATCCACCTGAATCAGATCTGACACAACTCCAAGTAATCCCGGATTATGTTCTTTCTGTTCCATGACTTTGCGGATACTGTTTCCGTATCCATCATAGCGTTCTGCAATATTTCTGAGTGACTCCAGACGTGACTGCTGCCTGTGAAATTCGTTTTGCTTTTCTTCCAGCTCACGATTATTTTCTTTTGCTTTTGTCCGCCATTCTTTGTCCTTGGCATTTAATTCTTTTTCCTGCTCCGAAAGTT
>DLQV01000219.1:487-10219 GCA_002474415.1 Lachnospiraceae bacterium UBA7598 | reverse complement strand
CGTATATTGATCTGCTCCACCATCGTGTCAAAACGCTGCTGTTTCGCCTGAACATCCGCTCTGCGGTTTAACAGTTCGTACAGTTCTTTCTGCCCTTCCTCAATTCCCGCGTTGCAGGATGCGATCTGCTTCTGTACCTTTTCCAGTGTCTGTGCTGCTTCCTCCTGCCGCTTCTGTACCTGCGCAAGCTGTTCATCATAGGAACTCTTTTCTGTCTCGTAGGAAACTTTTGCCTCTTCCTTTTCTTTCTGCTCCCGCGCAATGGCATCTAAGCGGCTTTGCAGATGTTCATCTGTCATCTCTGCCGTATGGATCTGCTCTGTCAGTATCTGGATCTGGCTTTCGAGTTTTTCTTTCATCACAGATGTATTGCTGATATCTTCCCGAATGGCATTGATCTTTTCCTCCATTTCCGTGATGCTTTCACCCAAACGGTCATATTCCTGCCGGATTTTTTCCCTTGCATCCGTACTTTCTTTTAACTGTTCATCCGTGATTTTGAATTTTTCCTCTACTTCACGCTGCTCAGATGCAATCCTCTCTGTCTCCATGAGAAACATGTTGACATCATAATCTTTCAGCTCATTCTTCTTTTTTAAATAGGTTTTTGCCTTTTCCGACTGCAGCTGCAACGGTTCCACCTGACGTTCCAGTTCCGACAAAATATCGTTCACACGAATCAAATTGTCTCTCTCATTCTCCAGCTTTTTTTGCGCCGTTGCTTTTCGTTTTTTGAATTTTACAATTCCCGCTGCCTCATCAAACAGTTCGCGCCGTTCTTCCGGTTTTCCACTTAAGATCCGGTCAATCTGTCCCTGTCCAATGATCGAATATCCCTCTTTTCCGATACCGGTATCATAAAACAATTCCGAAACCTCTTTCAGACGGCACGGACTGCCATTGATCAGATATTCACTCTCTCCGGAACGATACAGACGTCTGGCAACTGTGACTTCCTCATAGTCGATTGCCAGTTTATGGTCGGAATTATCCAGCGTAATCGCTAC
Source organism: Lachnospiraceae bacterium UBA7598 (assembly GCA_002474415.1). GTDB lineage: Bacteria > Bacillota > Clostridia > Lachnospirales > Lachnospiraceae > Roseburia. The sequence continues at coordinate 9,212 of DLQV01000219.1, read as the reverse complement.
ATATGCATAACTGAGCGGCTTCCGGTTCTCCGTTCCCGCAAAAATAACATCCTGCATGGAAGATCCACGCAGCTGCTTGACCGACTGCTCTCCAAGTACCCAGCGCACCGCATCCGCAACGTTACTTTTTCCACTTCCGTTCGGTCCTACAATGCCTGTGATTCCCTGATGGAATTCAAACACAATTTTGTTTGCAAATGATTTGAATCCCTGCACCTCAATACTTTTTAAATACATGTACTATCCCCTTTGCTGATTTTTAAGCATCAGAAGTGCCTGATATGCAGCCTCCTGTTCTGCCGCTTTTTTGGTATGTCCGGTTCCGCTGCCAATGACACGCTCTCCAATACATGCACGGACCGTAAAACTCTTATTATGATCCGGACCGGACTCATCGGTCAATACGTAAGTAAGCTGTTCATGTTCTCCCTGCACAACCTCCTGCAGGATAGTCTTGCTATCATAAAAGAGCTGTTTGTGTTCAATATCTGTCAGAATGTATTTATGAATAAACTCTTTTGCATTAGCAAAACCACCATCCAAATAAATTGCCCCGATCACAGCTTCAAGTGCATCCGACAAAATAGATTTACGGCCTCTTCCTCCGGTCTGGTCTTCTCCTTTTCCGAGTAAAAGATAATCTCCCAAAGCAATATCTTTGGTACAGAGTGCCAGTGTCGGCTCACAGACAATGCTTGCACGCAGTTTTGTCAGTTCTCCTTCCGGCTTGTCCGGGTATTCTTTGTACAAAAATTCACTGGAAATAATTTCAAGCACAGCATCACCCAAAAACTCCAGTCTCTCATTGTCGGAATGTTTCTTTAAGTGCTTCTCATTGGCAAATGAACTATGTGTCAGTGCCTGACGAAGCAGTTTCTCATCATGAAAGTGATATCCGATCACTTCCTGAAATTTTTTAATATCTGTCACTTCTTTCCCCTTTCTGAAACAAAGGAGTCCGCCACCGGACTCCTTTGGTATCTGTGTTTAGTTTTCGTTCATTGCAGCTTTGATCTGTTCTACTGCATCTCCTACCGTAACAATCTTTTCTGCCTGCTCGTTTGGAATCTCAATATCAAATTCTTCCTCAAGTCCCATAATGATCTGGAATACATCCAGGGAATCCGCTCCAAGATCATCGATGAATGTGGTATCCATCGTAATCTCATTTTCATCCACGTTTAATACGTCCACAATAATCTTCTTTAATTTTTCGAATTCCATAATCCTTCATTTCCTTTCTTATTCTTCTTCATTATTTTTGGAATCTACAATTCTTTCTTTGATAATTTCGTTAATATTCTCTTCGCGGAATGTCACACACTGGTAAATGGAATTGGTAATTTCCTTTGCCTTGGAACTTCCATGAGTCTTTACCACAAGACCATTTAGTCCCAAAAGCGGTGCTCCGCCATACTGGCTCGCATCAAATGCTTTGAGTGTCTTTTTCAGTGATGGCAATGCCAGTGCCGCACCGATCTTGCTCTTTAAGTTACTCATCAGTCCCGCTTTGATCACACCGATCAGTGTCGAACTGAGACCTTCGTACAATTTTAAGATGACATTTCCGACAAAAGCCTCACATACAATGACATCTGCTCCACCGTGCGGAATCTCTCTGGCCTCAATACTTCCAACAAAATTGATATCTTCGCATTCTTTTAACAGTGGAAATGTTTCTTTGACCAGGGCATTTCCTTTTTCCTCTTCCGCACCGATATTTACAATCGCCACTCTCGGATTCTTGATTCCCACAACGTTTTCCATATAGATGGAGCCCATTTTTGCAAACTGTAATAAATGTTCCGGTCGTGCATCTACATTTGCCCCGCAATCAATCAACAGCGAAATTCCGGTCTCTGTCGGAATGATCGGTGCCAGCGGCGGGCGCTTAATTCCACGGATACGTCCAACAATCGTCTGACCACCAACCAGCACCGCTCCGGAACTGCCGGCGGAAACAAACGCATCCGCTTCTCTTTGTTTTACCATATTCATACCTACAACGAGGGATGATTGTTTTTTCTTTCGAATTGCCTGAACGGGTGGCTCTGCCATCTCAATTACTTCAGGCGCATCCACAACCTCAATACGCTCCTGCGGATATGGATACTTCTGCAATTCTTCCCTTACCACATCTTCCTGTCCAACCAGAAAAACTTTGATATCTTCACGGGAAGAGACCGCATCAACTGCTCCCTTAACAATCTCTGCCGGCGCATTATCGCCGCCCATTGCATCGAGAGCTACTTTCGTAATTGTCTGCATGGTCTGTTCCTCCTTATGCATCTACTAGAAAATATACTATATATCATTCCATAAATCAACGATAAATTGGCTCTTTCAGACACAAAAAAATCAAGAGTCAGCAAAACCGCCAACTCTTGATTTTTAAAGGCTTATCCTTATTAGTCCTGCGGAATGATCTCTTTTTTGTTATAAGATCCGCAGTTCTTGCATACACGGTGTGGCATCATTAACTCGCCGCACTTGCTGCACTTTACTAAGGTCGGAGCAGACATCTTCCAGTTTGCTCTTCTCTTATCTCTTCTTCCCTTAGAAGATTTATTCTTTGGACAAATTGACATTTGTTTACACCTCCTTAAACCTGTTAAATATATCTTGGATTGCTGCCATTCTTGGATCAAGTTCTGTTCTCTGGCAACTGCAGGCTCCCTTATTCAAGTTCATCCCGCAGACTTTACAAATTCCTTTGCAATCGTCCTTGCACAGAACTCTCATTGGCCAGTTCACCAAAATCTCGGCGTAGACAAGTTTATCTACATCCAGTTCAAACCCAATCAGGTAATCCGGTTCCTCCATCTCTTCATCGACAAGTCCCTCTTCCCGAACAGTGAGTTTCTTATCTATGTCAAAACGGATCGGCGTCCGAACTTCTTCCAGACACCGTGCACACGGAATCATCACATCAATATCAACCGTACCCTTAACGAATACCGCTGCATTCTCCTCATTACGGATCTGCAATGTCACCGGCGCTTTGCGAACAATAGGAAAATCTCCTAAGCGGGAACGAAAGGAAGTGAGCGAGATGTCCGCCTCCTGTGTCAATTCCTTGTTTATGGATTTTGTAATGATTGAAAGATCAATTTTCACAGTATTCTCCTATTCACACCTAAACAATTATACATAGGGCGTCCTGCTTTGTCAACAAATTTTTTCTATTTTTCAACAATTTTATCAACAACCCAGTCATATACACTCTTATACCAGTGCTACGGTCTCACGGCAGATTGCAAGTTCCTCATTGGTAGGAATTACACAAACCTTTACCTTAGAATCCGGAGTGGAAAGAACTGCCTCTGTTCCATGTGTCTCATTATTCTTTTCCTTATCCATGGTAATCCCCAGATATCCGAGATATGCAAGAATCTTCTCACGGATGAAGGATACATTCTCACCAATACCTGCAGTAAACGCGATTGCGTCCACACCATTCATGGCAGCGACATAGGAACCGATATATTTTGCTACACGGTAAGCAAATACTTCACATGCATCAATGGCACGCTGATTTCCTTCCTCATAGGCTTTCTGCAAATCACGGAAATCGCTGGATACGCCAGATAAACCTTCAACACCGGATTTCTTATTTAAAACATTCATAACGCCTTCGATGTCTAAGTTTTCTTTCTTTGCAATATACTCCATAATAGCCGGATCAATATCTCCGGAACGGGTTCCCATAACCAGACCCTCCAGAGGGGTAAGTCCCATGGAAGTATCTACGCACTCTCCATTGACAACGGCACTGACAGAAGCACCATTTCCAAGATGTGCTACGATAATTTTACTGTTTTTCAAATCCAGTTTCAGATACTCTGCACATGCTTTGGATACAAAGCTGTGGCTGGTTCCATGGAACCCGTATCTTCTTACTTTATATTTGTCATAGTATTCATATGGAAGTCCATACAGGAATGCTTTTCTTGGCATTGTCTGATGGAAAGCAGTATCAAATACCCCGACCATCGGTACATTTGGCATCAGTTCCTGACATGCACGGATACCAATGAGGTTTGCCGGATTATGCAGCGGTGCCAGGTCATTGCACTCTGCGATCTGTGCCAGTACATCCTCTGTCAGAACTACAGATTTTGCAAACTTTTCTCCACCATGTACCACACGATGTCCTACTGCATCAATCTCACTCAAATCCTTTACTGCACCACTCTTCGGATTGTGCAGTGCATCAAGAACCATCTGGATTGCTTCTTTATGTGTAGGCATTGGAGCTTCTGTGATCTCCTTATCCATTCCGGCCTTCTGGTATACCAGTCTTCCGTCAATTCCGATTCTTTCGCATAAGCCCTTGGCAAGTACCGCTTCTGAATCAGAGTTGATCAGCTGATACTTCAGGGAAGAGCTTCCGCAGTTGATTACTAATACGTTCATTTGAATTCTCCCTTGTCCTTATTCATTTTGTGGAAATCCACAATCTTTTTCCATTATAAACACATTTTCCTTCTTATACAAGTGGAAATCCATGAAAAGCTGTGTTAATATTTTAACAGAAAAACAGGCATAATAAACGATAAAACAGGAGGCAGACGTGAAAACAGCAGGAATCATCGCCGAATACAATCCGTTTCACAACGGGCATCAATATCAGATTGAAACTGCGCGCCGGCAGACCGGCGCCGATTTTATTATCGTCGCCATGAGCGGGGATTTCATGCAGCGCGGTATTCCGGCAATCACAGACAAATACACGCGCACCCGCATGGCACTTCTTGGCGGTGCCGATCTGGTACTCGAACTTCCGGCTGTATGGGCGACCGCTTCCGCGGAATACTTTGCTGCTGCCGGAGTGCAGCTTCTTGCAAAAACCGGTGTCGTTGATACACTCTGCTATGGCTGCGAGACACCGGAAACAAAATTGATGCCGGCGCTTGTACAGGCACTGTCAGAAAATTCTTCTGACTACCAGAACCTTGTGTCTTCTGGCATGAAACGGGGAAATTCTTTTCCTGTCGCACGCAGCCACGCGCTGTGCTCCCTGCTGCCTTCGTTATCTTCTGATGCAGTTTCTTCTTTTCTGGCGTCCCCAAACAATATTCTCGCCTTAGAATATGAAAAGGCGATTGCACGCTGGAATTCCATGAATGGTATGCATGACAGAACGATTACCAGTACGCCCATACAGCGTATCGGGGAAGGCTATCACAGCACAAAAACAGGTGTAACCTATGCCTCTGCAACAGCCATAAGAAAAGCTCTGCTTACGTCGTCTGAAAATGATGGCAACCAGAATCATTCTATGCGTATAAGTACAGACTGCTATGATTCTGGGCTTTCACAGATGCTTCCCGAAACTTTCTCTTCCCTCCTTGCCACTTTGAAGCAGCAGCACTTTCTTCTGGATATAGATGCCTTCTCTTCCGCACTCTATACCCGGTTATGGGCACTGCACTCCGAAGGCTATACAGACTTTGCAGACTGCGGTATGGATCTGTCCCACCGGATTACGCAACAGCTTGAACATTTTTTAAGCTTTTCACAGTTTGCCGATCTGCTGAAAAGCAAAAATACAACTTACACGCGTATTTGCCGTGCACTGCTCCACATCCTGCTTAACATCCGACAGGACGATTATGCCGCGCTCTGGCAGCCAGATGGCATTCCGTATCTTCGTGTGCTTGGTTTCCGCAAAGATTCCTCTGCGCTTCTTTCCGCCATCAAAAAAGAAGCATCCGTTCCTTTGATCACCAAAGTTGCAGATGCTTCTTCTTCCTTGTATGGGACTGCATGCAAACGTTTTTCCCACGATATCGTCTGTGCTGATCTGTACCGCACTACTGCTTCCATACAGGCACAAATCGAATTACCAAACGAATACCGACAGCCGATTGTGCTTTTATAACCATTTACAGTTCCATAATAATCTCTCTTGCCAGGCTTTCCTCGATTGGCTTTGCATACACATTCGGTGCAAACTCCACCACATCGCCAATGCCCTTTTCAATGACAAAGCGTAACTTTCCGTCACGCACCTTTTTGTCGGTATAAAGTTTCTTAACCAGAGCTTCGCGGTCAATATAATCCGGAATCCTTGTCGGAAGTCCCACGCGCGCATACAATTCCGTTACACGCTCAGCCTCTTCCTCTGACATATAACCAAGTCTTGCGGAAAGCAGTACCATAGCTGCCATTCCGATGGAAAGCGCCTCTCCGTGCAGGAGCTGGTAATCGCTGACAGTTTCAATAGCGCGTCCCACCGTATGACCCAAATTTAAGACCTCACGTAGTCCGCTTTCTCTCTCATCTTTCATGACAACATCATACTTGATCTTGCAGTTGTTCTCTGCGATATATTCACAGGCAAACTTCTGGAAGCTCATAATATCATCTAAGTTTTCCTCGATAAACTCAAACATTTCACGGCTTGCCAGGCATGCATGCTTAATGGTTTCCGCCATACCGCTTGCCATCTGACGTTTTGGAAGGGTCTTCCATGCGGCAATATCAATGTAGACCTTGCGCGGCTGATTGAAAAGTCCAATCAGATTGGTCGCAAGTGGTGTATCAACAGCCGTCTTTCCACCTACGGATGCATCTGCTGCAGCCAAAAGCGTGGTCGCATAATTGATAAACGGCACACCTCTTCCATATGTTCCTGCCAAAAATCCCGCCAGATCCGTAACAACACCTCCGCCAATGGCGATCACTGCACAATCTCTGCGGAACCCTTTTTCCAGCATGGCATCTTCAATCTTAGCCTTTGTCTGTCTGGTCTTGCTTTTTTCTCCTGCCGGAAATACAAACAGCTCCACTTTAAATCCAGCCTTGCTCAGCTTTTCACTGATTGGCTTTGCATACAGATCCAGTACATTAGAATCCGTAATCACGGCAAACTTCTTGATTTTTCCCAGAAGTCCGGTCTCTAAATCCTCTACCAGCTGATCTTCCAGATGGTATCCCATCTCAATATCATAACTGTCATCCACCACTTTTTTCAGTTCTACATTAAATACGCTCACTTTGTCACCCCTGTCTGTCTAATCTACTCCGGCAGCAAGCCTCGCCAGCCGGTCTGCCTCTTCGTTTCCTTCTACTCCGGAATGTCCTTTCACTTTCACAAAATGAAGGGAAATTTTATCCTTCACGGACTGTATAAAATTATAATAGGCAATCGTTCCCTGTTTGTTTCGCTTCCAGGCTCCGGTTGCCCACATTTCTATTCCCATATAATCATAGTAAATTGTCAAATCGGTAAGTCCCATGGCAATGGCCTTCTTCACGGCAGCCATGCTTCCAAGCACCTCACCTGCCACATTGCGCATCGATGCCATCTGCGGATCATTTCCGCTTCCACTGATCACATGGCGTTCTCCCTTTGTCACGAGAAATCCGCCATATCCATAGACACAAGTAGCACTGTTAAAAGAACCATCGACAAATGCATAATTTTCCGGTTCCTTTTGTTCTGCTCTTTTTTCTTCCAGAAACTGTTCCGCTTCTGCGCGTGTCGCAAATCCTTTATAGACAGCTCCCGGAAATCCATGCACCATACTTTTGCATGCATCCCATGACGTATAGATTCCCGGAACCTTTCCCTTTTTTACCGCATAAAATTTTCCAGCCATAAATTATCCTTTGCCGTGCAGTTTTGCAATAATTTCTTCTTTTAAAAGCATTGCTCTGTCTTTTGCCACACGGGAAGCTGCCTGTGAAGTCAGAATCATGGAAATGAATCTGGACGCAATATCCACCTTGCCAAGCTTGTAAGCCATATTTGCCATCAACAGGTTTACGGTACTTTCTTCCATTCCGCACATCGGGAAATTTTCAGACGCAATCGCCTTTAAAAACCCTTCGTATGCCTGTTCATAATATGTGGTTTCTTCTTTTTTACACTCAGCAAGTGTTTTCTCATCTTTCTTTTCCGCCTTGGAAAGCTCCTCGATCCAGCCGCGATACAGCCATGACATCTTCAGACACTCATACGCCTTCTCGCTGTTTTTGCCCTTTTTCACCAGCGTATTATACAAAGCCAGTTTATACCGCTCAATGGCTTTTTCGTATGAATACGGCTCCATTGGTTCATCTTTTGGCTGTTTCTGTCCCTTGAACTTATGGCACACACCCTCTTCGATCATCTTGATCTGACCGGTAGACAAATGGGCAAAATAGCGGTTCATCGCCGTATATCCACACTTCGGGCAGGAAGATACATCGTATTTATTTGTATCAATATACTGAAAGCGCGGACGCAGATCAAAGTCCGGTTCCAAACGCTTTACCCGCCCGGTTTTCACCATTCTTGTACGGAAAACATTATCACATACCGGACAACGGATGGATTTGTCCAGCAGAAATTCCGTTTCAGTGTGAACCGGTTTCTTTTTTTCTACCACCGGTTCCGGTGCCTTCCGTGCAGGTGTATCACTTTTTTCCTCTTCAAAGAGGTGGTCCGTATCCATCTGATCCAGACCAAATTTTTCCAATCCCGATAATAAATTCATTCTACGCCTCTTCTGTTATACTTTATTTTTTCGGCAGCTTAAAAGAGCTCTTCAAAGAAACAATTCTGTTAAATACAGGTGCCCCCGGCTTTGAGTCTTTATAATCTGCGCAGAAGAATCCCTGTCTTACAAACTGAAAACTTTCATATGGTTTTGCCTCTAACAATGCAGGCTCCACAACACTCTCTGTCAGCACCGTCAATGAATTTGGATTCAGATTCAGACTTCCATCTTCGTTA
>DLQV01000219.1:193-421 GCA_002474415.1 Lachnospiraceae bacterium UBA7598 | reverse complement strand
AGGTTCTCATATAAACGAACCGTTACTTTCTTTCCATGTTCTGCGGATACCCAGTGAATGGTTCCCTTTACTTTTCTGCCATCCGGGCTGTTTCCGCCTTTCGAAGCCGGATCATATGTGCAGTGGATGACTGTAACTTTTCCACTCTCATCCTTTTCAAATCCAACACACTTCACGAAATATGCATTCATAAGACGTACTTCATTTCCCGGGAACATACGGAAATAT
>DLQV01000219.1:0-148 GCA_002474415.1 Lachnospiraceae bacterium UBA7598 | reverse complement strand
TATTTTTTCGGCGGTTCTTCCATAAAATCATCCCGTTCAATATAAATTTCTCTGGTAAACGGAACGGTTCTCTTTCCGAGTTCCGGATTTTCCAGATTATTATCCACTGGAAGATCCTCGGTCTGTCCTTCCGGATAATTGTCAATGA
>DLQV01000235.1 GCA_002474415.1 Lachnospiraceae bacterium UBA7598 | reverse complement strand
ACGGACGTGTGGTAAAAGGCATTAACTTTGTCAATTTAAGAGATGCCGGAGATCCGGTGGAAGTCGCTGCGGCTTATGACAAGGCGGGTGCTGATGAAGTAGTCTTTCTGGATATTACCGCATCTTCCGATCACCGTGCAACGGTGGTAGACATGGTGCGCAAGGTTGCAGAAAAGGTGTTTATCCCGTTTACGGTAGGCGGTGGTATTCGTACGGTGGAGGATTTTAAGGTACTGCTTCGGGAAGGCGCCGACAAGATTTCCATTAATTCTTCCGCAATCAATACACCGGAGCTGATTGGCAATGCGGCGGACAAGTTTGGCAGCCAGTGTGTGGTAGTCGCCATTGATGCCAGACGAAGAGAGGACGGAAGCGGCTGGAATGTTTACAAAAACGGCGGCCGTATCGATACCGGGCTTGACGCTGTAGAATGGGCGATGAAAGCAAATAAACTCGGTGCGGGAGAAATCCTTCTGACCAGCATGGACTGTGATGGAACAAAGGCAGGGTATGATATTGAGCTGACCAGACAGATTGCGGACAATGTTTCCATTCCGGTGATTGCATCCGGCGGTGCGGGCACAAAAGAACATTTTTATGAGGCATTGACAGAGGGACATGCAGATGCAGCACTGGCAGCGTCACTGTTTCATTATAAGGAGCTGGAGATCATGGATCTGAAAAATTATCTGGCAGACCGTGGTGTCTCCGTGCGCAGATAGGAGTGGACGAAATTATGGCAATGATAACAAACGACTGGCTTCCGGCAATTCGCGGAGAATTTGCCAAACCGTATTACCGGCAGTTGTATCAGTTTGTGAAAGAAGAGTACAGCCGTACGGTTGTGTATCCGCCGGCAGAGGATATTTTTAATGCACTGCATTTTACACCTCTTAGCGAGGTAAAAGTGCTGATTCTGGGACAGGATCCGTATCACAATGAGCATCAGGCTCATGGTCTTTCGTTTTCTGTCCTTCCGGATCAGAAAGAAATTCCGCCATCTCTGCAGAATATTTACAAAGAACTGCAGGATGATCTGGGCTGTAAGATTCCAAACAACGGCTATCTGAAAAAATGGGCAGATCAGGGGGTATTGCTTTTGAATACCGTGCTTACGGTGCGGGCACATCAGGCAAATTCTCATCAGGGAAGAGGATGGGAGCAGTTTACAGATGCGATCATTCAGGCTGTGAATGCACAGGATCGTCCGATCGTGTATATGCTGTGGGGACGTCCGGCGCAGAGTAAAATACCGATGCTTACAAATCCAAAGCACCTGATCCTAAAAGCACCACATCCGAGTCCTCTTTCTGCCTATCGTGGCTTTTTTGGATGCAGACATTTCAGTCAGGCAAATCAGTTTTTAAAGGAACATGGAATTGAGCCGATTGACTGGCAGATTGAAGATATTTAAGAAATTTCTTATAAAAAGAGGAGTGCCCCATTGTCCAATGAACAATGGGGCGAATTATGAAAAAATAACAAGTTAGTAACTTTGCTTTCTTTTATGTTCTTATATTAGCATCTGATTGTGAATAAAATATGAACAAAACGAAAAGAAATTGTTATCTTTTCGTAATTGTAACCAAAATACAGGAAAATACACCAAAAGTATTGTAAAAACAGTGAAAAAGCGATAGGATAAAAGAAAGAATTGTGTGAAAGAGGTGATACTATGAGAGGAATTTCGATGTATGATTCATCGTCAGTAAGTACTTTATTTTCCAGTTTGAGTTCGACAAAAAGCAAGGGTGGAAGTGACCTGCTCGGAATTAATTACAGCGATTATGCGAGCATTCGCAGTGGCGCTTATGGCAAATTGATGCGTTCGTATTTTTCAATGGATTCCACGAAGAGTACATCAAAGACAGATACGAAGAACGATAAGACGACCGAGGATATGTCGACATCCACATCCAAGGATTCTACGAAGACGCTTGCAGCCGTTGAATCCGATGCAAAGGAGCTGACCGATTCAGCAAAAGCATTGTATACACGAAGTGGAAATAAGGTTTTCACAAAGGATGCAAATGGAAACTATGATACAGGCAAAATGTATGACGCTGTTAAGAGTTTTGCGGATGATTATAATGACGTACTTGATTCTGCTGGCAAGTCGAATACAAGCCGTATTGCATTGTCTGCAAAGATCATGAAAGGTGATACAACAGCCAATGAGAGCGCGTTGAAGGAAATTGGAATTACTGTGGATGAAAAGACAGGAAAACTTTCCGTAGACGAGAAGACTTTCAAGAGCGCAGATGCGGAAAAGGTTAAGAAACTGTTTTATGGAAATGGTTCCTATGCATACAATGTGGCAACACAGGCGGCCATGACAGAGTCCTATGCAAAGTCAGAGGCAGCAAAATCCAATACATATGCGAAGAACGGCACATATAATTACAATTATAACAGCGGAAATATTTTTACAGATATGTTTTAAAACAGCTGAAAAAAATGAGTTTCCGGAAGGTGAGAAACCCTCTTTACTGGGATAAACCAGTAGAGAGGGTTTCTTGTTTTTCAGATTGTTTGAACAGACAGAGGAGAAAGATTTAATCGTCTGCCTCCTCATCTGCAGTTGTATTGTATACCTGACGTTTTCTTGCCATAACATCACTTTCGAGATATTCGTCGTAAGTAGAAACTTTGTCTACCATAGTTCCATCCGGAAGAAACTCAATGATGCGGTTTGCGGTTGTCTGTACGACCTGATGGTCACGGCAGGCAAACAGGATGACACCAGGGAATTTGATCATACCGTTGTTTAATGCGGTGATGGATTCCATATCCAGGTGATCTGTCGGTTCGTCAAAGATCAGAACATTACTTCCCATAATCATCATGCGGGAGAGAAGGACACGGACTTTTTCTCCACCGGAGAGGACACGCATTTTCTTTACACCGTCTTCACCGGCAAAAAGCATACGGCCGAGGAAACCGCGGACATAAGTAGCGTCTTTGATCTCGGAGTACTGTGTCAGCCAGTCAACGATCAGCTCATCGGAATCAAAGATGGCAGTATTATCCTTTGGAAAATAAGACTGGCTTGTTGTGACGCCCCATTTATAAGATCCTTCATCTGGTTCCATTTCCCCGGCGAGAATTTTAAACAGCGTTGTCTTCGCAAGCTCATTTCCACCGACAAAGGCGATTTTGTCATCGTGTCCGACAATAAAGGAAATGTTGTCGAGAACTTTCACACCGTCAATGGTTTTACTGATTCCGTCTACGGTCAGAACTTCGTTTCCGATTTCACGGTTTGGACGGAAATCAATGTACGGATATTTACGGCTGGAAGGACGGATGTCATCCAGCTGGATTTTTTCGAGCGCACGCTTACGGGAAGTTGCCTGCTTGGATTTGGAAGCATTTGCGGAGAAACGGGAGATGAACTCCTGCAGTTCTTTGATTTTTTCTTCCTTCTTCTTGTTGGCTTCTTTCATCTGACGGACAAGAAGCTGGCTGGATTCATACCAGAAATCATAGTTTCCGGCATACAGCTGAATCTTACCGTAATCCATATCTGCAATGTTGGTGCAGACTTTGTTTAAAAAGTAACGGTCGTGGGAAACCACGATGACTGTATTTTCAAAATTGATCAGGAATTCTTCTAACCATGCGATGGCGTCAAGATCCAGGTGGTTGGTCGGCTCATCGAGAAGAAGAATGTCCGGGTTGCCAAACAGTGCCTGCGCAAGAAGTACTTTGACTTTTGCGGCGCCCGGCAGGTCGGCCATTTGTGTATAATGTTCTTCAGTTGGAATTCCAAGACCGTTTAACAGAGTAGCGGCATCGGATTCTGCATTCCAGCCGTCCATGTCTGCAAATTCTGCTTCGAGTTCACTTGCACGGATACCGTCTTCGTCGGAAAAATTTTCTTTCATGTAGATGGCATCTTTTTCTTTCATGATGTCGTACAGACGTTTATTTCCCATGATGACAGTGTCAAGTACAGTGTATTCATCATACTTGAAGTGATCCTGCTGCAGGAAAGACAGACGCTGTCCCGGTGTGATGACAACGTCACCGCTGGTCGGCTCTAACTGTCCGGATAAAATTTTTAAAAAGGTAGATTTACCGGCGCCGTTTGCACCGATCAAACCGTAACAGTTCCCTTCGGTAAACTTAACGTTTACATCTTCAAAGAGAGCTTTTTTGCCTAATCTTAAAGTAATGTTATTTGCACTAATCATACGAAAACCTCATTGCTTTACTTAATTTGTCTATGATAAAACCACGAATTCTATTATAAACATGACCTGGGATATATTTCAAGAAGAAAAACGCTTTCTTGTTGGAAATGTATAGAAATAATGATATAATAGAGAAAGAATTGAACGAAATTGGGGCAAAGCAATGGATTATAGGGAAATTACACAGTTGGATCTGCCGATCGCAGTTGCAATTATCAGTTGTGGGGCAGAATGGAGAGTGGAGGAAGCAAACGAAGAGTTTGCGGATGTACTTGGGTATACAGAAAAAGAACTGCGGGAAAACAGTCCGAGGAAAATGGTCTGTCAGGAAGATTATGATGGATTGATTAAAACATTGGAACATGCGGTTCAGACACGTGAGAACGAAAAATTGCAGCTGCGCATTGTGCGCCCGGATGGAAAAAAACGATGGGTAGAGATGCGATGCAGTGTTCTGGCACATTACGATGTAAAACCATATGTGGTTTTGTTTTTATGGGATATCGATGAAGAAAAAAAACGGGAAGAACACCAGGAACTGTTGAACCAGAAATACGAACTGATGGAACAGCTTTCCATGGAATATCCGTTTGATCTGGATGTAGAGAACTGGACGATGCTCCGTTCCTACCGGCTGATGGATCTGCGCGGGGAATATGATTATTCGGATCAGTATTTCCCAGTAGACGAAGAAGTATTGACGCTTTGCCCACCGGATCAGGAATTGTTTTTAAATGCCATGAGAGAAGCGGCAAGTGAAGAAAAAACTGGAAGCATTGATACACGGTTTAATATTCATACGGATAAGGAAATGCCAAAGTATCTCTGGTTTCGGACTTACTACAAAAGCATTGCGGACCGTCAGGGACATATCACCCGGATTATAGGACGAAGCTTTAATATTGATGAGGATAAGAATCTTCAGGAAGAGGTGCGCAGAGATCCGCTGACAAAGCTGCTCAACAAAATAGAAATCCAGAGAGAGACGGATGCTTTTTTAGAAGGAGCAGAAGGCGGAACCCATGTGCTGTTTCTGATCGATATTGATAATTTTAAAGGAATCAATGATAATTTCGGACATACCTTTGGAGATACTGTGATTGTCGATATTGCAGAGATTATCCGATCACTTTTCCGAAACAATGATCTGACAGGACGGGTTGGCGGAGATGAATTCCTTGTGCTTATGAAAAATACAACGTTGGAGAAAGCAAAGGAACGTGCGAAAAATCTCGGAGAAGCACTCTGCAAAATTTATACAGGCGGATCTCTTCACTATAGGATTTCTGCAAGTATCGGTCTGGCAGCCTGCAGCGGTGGAGATGGCAACACGTATAGCTCCCTGTTTGAAAAAGCAGATCATGCCATGTATCGTACAAAACAGGGTGGAAAAAACGGATATGAGATTGCCGGTGCGAAAGATGTGGGAATGCTCAGCAACGGAATCAAAAAGATTGAACGCCGGGAAAACATGAGCGTGGAAGATCGTGAATTCCTTGCGTTTTCTATCAGCCTTATGGCACATGCCAAAAACATAGACGGTTCCCTGAATATGCTTTTGAACAGGATTACGGACAGATACCAGCTGGATCTTGTTATGGTGTTTGAAGACAGCACCGATAATGACGGAATGGTCATGACAAATTATTTTGGAAAAAGATATTCTTTTTATGGGAAAAGCGTATTTCCAAAGAAAAGCCCGGCACTGAAAGATTTGCAGCCGGGAGATTATAAGGTGATCAAAAATACACAGAGTAATTTTGCAGTTGGTCTGGGAAATTATCTGAAAACGATGGATGCAAATAATGAAAATACACCGTTTTCTGCTGTTGTTGGAAAATTTGAATATGTTGGCGGCTGCACAGGAGAGGTTGTTTATGTGTCACTGGATGAAGAACGGCAGTGGCAGCCGGGAGAGCTGGAAATTTTTCAGGAACTGACGCGGATGATGGCGATTTTTGTGTCTCTGCGCTATCGTGCGGCCGAAAGCCGGGAGCAGATCAGTTCCATCCGTGAAAAAGACCAGCTGACCGGACTGTATAATCAGGATGCTTTCCGTAAGGTGGCATCTGGAATTTTAGAACATCCGGAAGAGGGAAAAGTATATGCTGTTGAGTACATGGATATCAATAACTTTGGGTATATCAATGAAAATTATGGATACAAAGTGGGAGATAACGTTCTTAAAATGTTTGCACAGGATGTTTCGGAACAGAGTTATTTCCGGGCAGGATGCCGTCTGTATTCGGACTTTTTTCTGATTTTGATTGCGGATACGGACGGGGAACGGCTGGTAGATCATTTGCATAGCAGAAATAAGCGGTTTTCTAATATGCAGAACCACCGGTATCCAAACAGTGGCATGGGAGTATCCGCGGGCGTCTATATCCTTGAAGACACAAAGATGGATGTTGATCAGGCTATCGAGAATGCCAATCTTGCCTGGAAAAATGCGAAAAATACCGGAAAGAGAGATATTATTCTGTATGATCCTTCTCTGCGCAGCAAGAGGGCAGAAGAACAAAAGATCATCGGAGAATTTTTTGAGGCATTGTACCGTGATGATTTCCAGATGTATCTGCAGCCAAAGTTTATTTTAGGGGACCGGAGCGTTTACGGGGCAGAAGCACTGGCGCGCTGGAAACGACCGGATGGAAAGATCCTCCCGCCGGGAGTATTTATTGATTCCCTCGAAAAAATAGGATATATCACGGAACTTGATTTTTATATTTACGAGGAAGTGTTGAAAACTCTGGAAAAATGGGATAAGCAGCATCGAAGAAAAATTGTGATTTCAACCAATTTTTCCGGGCGCCATTTTGAGTCGGATGGGGAGGAATTTTTAAATCGTATCCAGCATGTACTTTCAAAATACAGTGTCCGTCCAGAGTATATAGAAATTGAGGTGACAGAGGGCGTGCTCGTAAAGAATGTAGCAGTCCTTGAAAAGTGTATGAACCGGCTGCATGAGATGGGATTTCGTGTGGCAATTGATGATTTCGGAACAGGATATTCTTCGCTTTCCGTACTTGCAGACATGCCTGCAGATGTCATAAAAATTGACAAAAGTTTTATTAACAAAGGCATGACGGAACAAAAAAAGAATCTTCTTTACGAAATCGGGCGTATGGTGAAAATTTTACATAAAGATATTATCATAGAGGGCGTGGAAACGGAGGAACAGGAACAGTTTCTCAGGGAAGGTGGATTCACCTGTGGACAGGGATATTTGTGCAATTGTCCGGTTCCAATT
>DLQV01000141.1:14304-14798 GCA_002474415.1 Lachnospiraceae bacterium UBA7598 | reverse complement strand
ATGTTTTATTGCAGATTTTTATAAGTATGGATTCGTTGGGATTATGCTCGACTGGATCGACAAGGGCATGCATGAGGATTACCATAAGATCGTTATGATGATGGGGACGGCACTCGACGGGAATATTGCGCGGTCGATTGAGAATTTTAAACAGAAATAAAGAGATGTTATTATTTAATCAAAACGTCTGATCTGATAAAAATTTTATCATTTCGGGCGTTTTGTAAATTGTTTCCGCACTTCATAGTGATTAAAATACAGACATGGATACAAAATAAACATATGAAACAGCTAAAACATAATGGGAAACAGCCCATACCACAGATTCAGGAGGTTTTTTCTATGTCAAATAAAAATAAGAAATTAGGACTTGGAATCGCAGCAGTTGCTGCAGCCGGTGCAGGACTTGTATATGCTGCACAGAAAACCAGCCAGCAGAAAGCAAAGAAGATTGCAAAGGCAGCGCCGCCGGTTGATTATCGTAACACCGAGCG
>DLQV01000141.1:0-14185 GCA_002474415.1 Lachnospiraceae bacterium UBA7598 | reverse complement strand
CCAAAGAAACCGGAAGGTGTCGATGACAAAAATGCATACATCGTCGGAAGCGGACTTGCGGCACTCGCAGCGGCTTGTTTCCTTGTCAGAGACGGTCAGATGCCGGGTTCCCATATTCATATTTTAGAGGCAATGGATGTGGCAGGCGGTGCCTGTGACGGAATTTTTGATCCGACACGCGGTTATGTGATGCGTGGCGGCCGTGAGATGGACAACCACTTCGAGGTCATGTGGGATCTGCTCCGCTCCATCCCGTCTCTGGAGACCGAGGGAGCCAGCGTGCTGGATGAGTATTACTGGCTGAACAAGGAAGATCCAAACTATTCCCTCTGCCGCGCAACCGAGAATCGTGGCGAGGATGCACATACGGATGGAAAGTTTAACTTAAGCCAGAAAGGCTGCATGGAAATCATGAAACTGTTCATGACAAAAGATGAGGATCTCTATGACAAGACTATCGAGGATGTGTTTGATGAGGAAGTCTTTGACTCGACCTTCTGGCTGTACTGGCGCACCATGTTTGCATTTGAAAACTGGCACAGTGCACTGGAGATGAAACTGTATTTCCAGCGGTTTATCCACCATATTTCCGGTCTGCCGGATTTCTCCGCGCTGAAATTTACACGCTACAACCAGTACGAATCCCTGATTCTTCCGATGAAGAAATATCTCGAAGATGCCGGTGTACAGTTCCAGTTCAATACCGAAGTAACGAACGTTATTTTTGACATCAAAGATGGAAAGAAAGTGGCAAAAGCCATTGACTGCAAAGTAAAAGGGGTAGAGACCGGAATCGTTCTGACCGAAAATGATCTGGTATTTGTCACAAACGGAAGCTGTACGGAAGGTACGATTTACGGCGATCAGAACCATGCACCAAACGGGGATGCCGAAGTGCGGACCAGTGGCTGCTGGAGCCTGTGGAAGAACATTGCAAAACAGGACCCGGCGTTCGGACATCCGGAAAAATTCTGTTCCGATATCGCAAAGACCAATTGGGAGTCTGCAACCGTTACCACATTGGATGATAAGATTCTTCCATATATTGAGAAGATCTGTCAGCGTGATCCGCGCAGCGGAAAGACCGTTACCGGAGGTATCGTAAGCTGCAAGGATTCCAGCTGGCTGTTAAGCTGGACGATCAACCGTCAGGGACAGTTCAAGGAGCAGGACAAAGACAAAGTCTGCGTATGGATATACGGTTTGTTTACTGATGTGCCGGGTGATTTTATCAAGAAGCCGATGAAAGAGTGTACCGGTAAAGAGATTACAGAAGAGTGGCTGTATCATCTGGGTGTGCCGGAAGATCAGATTGAGGATCTTGCAGAGCACAGTGCCGTCTGTGTACCGACCATGATGCCGTATATCACCGCATTTTTCATGCCAAGAACCAAGGGAGACCGCCCGGATGTCATTCCGGATGGCAGTGTCAACTTTGCATTCCTCGGACAGTTTACCGAGACGCCGAGAGATACCGTATTTACAACCGAGTATTCGGTGCGTACCGCAATGGAAGCGGTCTACGGACTGCTCGGTGTGGACCGCGGTGTGCCGGAAGTATGGGGAAGTGTCTACGATGTGCGTGAACTGTTAGACAGCAGCGTGAAGCTGATGGATGGCAAGTCTCCGCTGCAGATGAATCTCGGACCGCTCAATGTGATCAAGAAACCGCTTCTGAATAAGATCAAGGGAACCGTGATCGAGAAGCTGCTGCGGGATCATGATGTGCTGCGGGATGGCATGATTTAAAAATAAAAATACTTCCGAAAATTACAAAGATGCCTGAAACAGTTGCAAAAAGCAGCGGATTTCAGGCATCTTTTTCTGTACAGGAAGGAAGCGGATTCATATCTGGAAAACAGGGAAAAAGAAATAATTATCAAATATAGAAGGATTTGATTGCTCTTTAAGGACAGATAAGATAAAATATTGTGTATAAAATTGAAAATATGTCATGTATCATAACATTTAATGGTTTGAATGAGGGCGAGTAAATGCAAGAGAATACACTTAAAAAAAGAGATATTGAAGAATTGGAAAAGTTAGTGCAAATAGCTAAAGAGCAGGGGAATACTATTAATCTAAACATAGTATATATGACAATAGATTCGGAAAAAATAGATTTTGCAGAAGTAATGAAATATTTTGAAGATAGAGGAATTACGATGATAGAAGGAGATGTTGAACCGGATATTACGGCATATTCATGTGAAGGCGAAAGAATTAGACCGTTTGATCCTTCTAAAATAAGTATTACAATGAAGCCTATGACTTTGGATGCATTAATAAAAAGAATTCAAAATGAGGAAATTGAATTTGATACATCATTCCAAAGAAAAGCTGGATTGTGGAGTAAAAGACAAAAAAGCCAATTGTTAGAATCAATTTTTTTACGCATTCCGTTGCCCGCATTTTATTTTGATGCTACGAATGAGGATGAATGGTTAATCATTGATGGGTTACAGAGAGTATCAACCTTAAAAGAATTTGTTGTAGAAAAAGGTCTGAAATTACAAGAATTAGAGTTTTTCCCAGAACTGAATGGTTGTGATTATGATAAGTTACCCAGAATGTTTCAAAGGAGAATTGATGAAACGGTTATCAATGTTTATCTAGTCAATCCGTCAACACCAGAAAATGTGAAATTTAATATTTTTAAGAGAATTAACACAGGAGGTTTAACACTTGAACCACAGGAAATAAGAAATGCCCTGTTTCAGGGGCAGGCAACAGAATTTCTACAAGAATGTTCTAAATTGGAGTGTTTCATCAAGGCAACTGCAGGAAGCATAAAAAGTGAAAGAATGCTGGACAGAGAATTTGTTCTTAGATATATTGCATTTTGTCATTTAGATTTACAATTATATAATGGAAATATAGATGAATTCTTAAATGAGGGAATGAAATTTCTTAACCATGCTAATATAGCAGATATTGAGAAAATAAAGGATGAGTTTGTTTTTGTTATGAATGCTATATTTGCGATAATGGGGAATAACAGTTTTAGAAAAATATGTGAGGACGGAAGAAGAAGGCCGATTAATAAGGTGATCTTTGAATCCTGGTGTTATGTATTTAGAAGGTTGACAGTAGAAGAGGTAGAATGTTTAGAACAGAAAAAAGAAAAAGTACAAAAAGAATATATGCAATTATGTGCTTCTCAGGACTATTTATATTTATTGAAAGTTCCAGATAAAAAAGCTGTATCTGCACGTATCAGAGCTGTCGATGAATTAATCCATAAATTTATTTAAAAAGGAATTAGAATGATAAAAAAAATCTCATTAAAAAATTTTAAATGTTTTGAAAAAATTGATGTTACATGTCGAGAATTAAATCTGTTTACCGGTATTAATGGAATGGGGAAATCGACATTGATTCAGGCATTGTTGTTATTGCGACAAACTTATGAAAAAAATAATTGTTTGGGGGATCAGTGCTTGATTCTTAATGGAGCGTACATTGAACTGGGAACACAAGCGGATATTATGTATTGGTATAGGAAAGATGATATTCTTTCAATAGAAATAGAGGAAAACAACTATAAATGGGTATGCCAGTATGATAAAGATGGAAATTTAATTTCACAAAATTGGAATTATTTATTTGAAGAAACCTCGTTCCTTACAAAAAAAATAGAATATATATCGGCAGAAAGACTGGGACCTCGCCGCTATTATGACACAATAGAAAATGAAAATTTTTTGAACTCAGAAATTGGCGTGAAAGGTGAAAAAACTGCTTTATGTTTATATGAAAAAGGCAGTGACGTAAAAGTTTATCCAAATATGAAGCATAGTTCAGAAACAAGTGAACGTCTTGAGTTGCAGATAAATGCATGGTTATCAGAAATTTCACCTAATATAAAGGTAAATGTAATTCCATATTTAGATGTGAATTTAATGGGGGTAAGATATTCAATAAGTAACAGTTTGGGGGAAGAATCAACCAATGCTCTAAATATGGGGTTTGGTGTTTCCTACTCTTTACCTATTATTGTTGCATTATTAAGCGCCAGAGAGGGAGATATACTTATACTTGAGAATCCGGAAGCACATTTACATCCACGAGGCCAACGAAAAATTGGTGAATTGGTTGCTTTAGCTGCTGCTAATGGGGTGCAAATTTTTATGGAAACGCATAGTGATCATGTTTTGAATGGAATTCGATTAAGCGTACGTAATAAAAAAATTTTATCCGAAAAGGTGAAAATAAACTATTTTTATGAATACTTATCGGAAGAAGGGATTCAAAAACATGAAAAAACATCTCCAGAGATTTTAGAAGATGGCAGTTTGTCGAACTGGCCTGAAGGATTTTTTGATGAGTGGGATAAAGCAATTGATGAACTATTTTAAGAGGAATATAAATGGTATTTAATGAGATTTCTTTAAAACAACAAGATTCGAAATTACCAATAACAGAGCAATTTTCTGGATTTTTAAAAATATGTCAGGAATTAAAACATAGGAATAAGGATAATGATTTCTATTATACGGATGAACTAATGACAGTAAAGATTGCTGATGAATATACGGTATACGATTGGCTGAATGATCAAAATGTTCTTCAAAAGGATAAGCAATTTTTTAGAACACTGATTCAGAGAGGACACAGAATAGAAATGGGAGATTTTCTCGAATGTGAACTTCTTGTACAATTAGAGAATGAAGTACCTGTTTCGGCGAAAGGTGCTTTAATGGCATTTGAGTGGGATAGTTATGTAGTTAGTTTTTTATCATCTGAACTATGGGAAAGAGAGTGGATGGAAGGAAAGTACATATCTATTGATAATGAAGATGAAGTAGTTAAAGTAAGAAATTGTGGCATTTTGGATCATGTAGACAAGATTGTTGCAAATGCAAGAAGACAACAGGTATTAATTATTTCTTCAGGTTCTGAGTTATGGGAAAAAAGAGAGCAGTTATACCCGCATTTGATTTTTTGTGAAAGCGTAAAAAAGCAATTAGAAGAAGCTCGTGTTTCAATACAAATTCAAACGATTATGAAAAGAATACAGATTTTGGAAGATTATTTTGCAACATATGAAGGAGAGTTTGATAAAAATAAAGTTGGATTTGGATGTAGAACGGAATCTGAGTCTGTAAAAAAAGATAATGAGTTAAATGAGCAGAGAAAATTTGTAACACCATTTGGAAAAGAAGAATACTTTTATTGGCATATAAGTTTTCCGGGAAATTATCCAGGTAGGATACATTTTTTACCGGATCCAGAACATAAAGTTGGAATTGTTGGATATATAGGAAAACACTTACCAACAAAAAGATTTGCAACTATTTAATGATTTATAGTTTATACGAAATTTTCAAGGGACAAACCGTTTTTTATGAGATGGTTTGTCCCTTCAACTTATAAAATTATGCTTGAAACAAGGTTCCGAAAATTACAATTATTTCTTAATACGAACTGCTACCATAACATCAGCAGTTCGGCAAAGATGTCTGAAACAGTTGCAAAAAGCGACGGATTTCAGGCATCTTTTTATTTGGCAGAAATGATCACAGGGAGGAAAAGGATATGGAGAGAACAAATTACGCATCTGGCGCACCACTGGAAGAAAAGGTAGGATATTCCCGCATGGTCAAAAAAGGACCGTTTGTGATGATCGGGGGAACTACAGCCGGATGGAACGGAATATGGAGAAACGCCTTATGAGCAGGCAAAATATATTTTCGCAAAATTTGTAAAACTTCTCGCAGAGGCTGGCGCAAAGCCGGAGGATGTTGTAAAAGTGGAAGCATTTATTACAGACATGAAATACGGAAAAGAAGTAGGAGACGCTTATTCGGAAGTATTTCATGATATCAGACCATTGTTTACTATGGTCGGAACACCGGCACTTAACCGGCCGACACAGTTTGTTGAAATTGAACTTACAGCAATCACAGATTAGAAAATAATTTTCATGTAGTTCCGATTTTTACAATTTTTTTGCCGGAAACCTGTATACAATACAGGGCATAAGAAGAAAAACGTAGGTGATGCCCCTTACGGGGTACCACATGCGATACATCAGAGATGTACCGCAATAAGGAGCACATCGCATGAAAATTCCGCTAGCGCGGAAGCGATGTACGTAGGAGATGCAGCTAAAGCTGCACCTCAATATGGGGCGATACATCAAAGATGTACCGCAGAGGACAAAGGTGTCTGACGGAAATAAAAAATCCGGCAGGCACTTTTTTGCTTGTAAAAATCTGAAAAGAAAAAAACTTTACACGAAAGGAAGCGTTGATCATGGCAGAAAGAATCAAGGAACACCCAATACTCGGGGTTCAGGAAAAAGGTGCACCGGTCAAGTTTACATTTGACGGAAAAGAGATCGAAGGAATGGAAGGCGAACCGATTGCAGCAGCATTAAAAGCCGCAGGCGTGATGGTACACAGATATACAAAAAAAGAACACAAACCGCGTGGAATCTTTTGTGCGATCGGAAGATGTACCGACTGCGTTATGGTTGTGGATGGGGTGCCGAATGTGCGAACCTGCATCACACCGCTGAAAGAGGGCATGGATGTCAGAACACAGTATGGTGTCAGCGAAAAACCATTTGCAGAGCAGTAACGTTCACGAAAAGGAGGACACAAGGATGAAAAGATATGATTTGATAATTGTCGGAGCTGGTCCTTCCGGCCTGTCAGCAGCTATTGAGGCGGCAAAAAGAGGACTGAAAGTCGTTGTATTTGACGAAAACGAAAAACCGGGCGGACAGTTGTTTAAGCAGATACATAAATTTTTCGGATCAAAAGAGCACCGGGCAAAAGTCAGGGGTTTTGTGATTGGACAGCAGCTTCTTAACGAAGCCGACCAGGTGGGAGTTGAAGTAGAACTGAATGCAACCGTCATCGGTTTATATCAGGATAAGGAAATCGTCGTAAAAGAAGGCGATGAGATCAAACATTTTAAGGGGGATGCCATTATCATTGCAACTGGTGCAGCAGAAAACATGGTTACGTTTCCGGGCTGGACACTTCCGGGTGTGATCGGAGCAGGAGCCGCACAGACAATGATGAATCTGCATGGCGTATTACCGGGAAAGAAAGTGCTCATGCTTGGTTCCGGAAACGTTGGTCTGGTTGTCTCTTTCCAGTTGATGCAGTGTGGGTGTGAGGTTGTGGCACTTGTGGACGCAGCACCGCGTGTCGGAGGTTACGGTGTTCACGCAGCAAAAGTTGCAAGAACCGGAGTCCCGTTTTATCTGTCCCACACGATCGTGGAGGCGGAAGGTGACGAATGTGTCACGGGAGTTACAATCGCAGAAGTGGACTCTTGTTTTAAATTTATTCCGGGAACGGAAAAACATTTTGATGTGGATACGATCTGTCTGGCAGTCGGACTTTCTCCGATGTCCCAGCTTTTGAAAATGGCAGGCTGCAAAATGGAGGACAATCCAAAGCGCGGCGGTCAGGTCCCGATCTGTGACGAATATGGAAGAACTTCTCTTCCGGGTGTGTTTGTAGCCGGTGATGTGTCTGGTATTGAGGAAGCCTCTTCTGCCATGATCGAAGGTCGTATGGCAGGAATTGCCGCATCCGAATATCTTGGATATATCGAGAAGACAGAGATGGACACCGAACTTGCATCGCTTGACAAAGCACTCGATGGGCTGCGTCAGGGCATGTTCGCTCCAAAGAACAGAGGAAAAGCCATTGAAAAAACAGAGGAAGGAATCCCGATTTCAACGAACTTATTAAAACACGGATTTGTCGCAGATGATGAGATCGAACGCTTCCCGGGCGTGACACATAAAGTCGGAATACATCCGGTAATGGAATGTACACAGAATATTCCGTGTAACCCTTGTCAGGATGCATGTCCAAAGGGGTGTATTTCCATCGGATCAAACATTACTTCACTGCCGATCGTTGTGGAAAATTCACAGTGTATCAACTGCGGAATGTGTGTGGCAAGCTGTTCCGGACAGGCAATTTTCCTTGTGGATGAGGACTGCGGCGACGGCACGGCAACCGTCACGATCCCATATGAATTTCTCCCGCTTCCGGAGGCTGGCACAAAAGGTGTGGCACTCGGAAGAAACGGACAGAAAGTCTGCGAGGCAGAGGTTGTCTCAGTAAAGAGCAATAAAGCGTATGATAAAACCAATCTGCTTACCATGCGCATCCCGAAAGAATATGCCATGAAAGCAAGATTCTTTAAAGAGGGTTAGACAGACGGATGTTCAAATACAGGAGGAATGAAGTATGAATGCAGTAAATGATAGATCAAGAGATATCGGGCCTTTCGTCCCGGGACCGGATGATGATATGTTAATCTGCCGCTGTGAGGAAGTCACAAAAGGAGAGATCCGCAAGGCAGTACACGAAGGAATGTGGACGATCACGGAAGTCCGGCGGTATTTAAGAACCGGCATGGGGCTTTGCCAGGGACAGACCTGTGCAAAGCTGGTAAAAGGAATTGTAGCAAGAGAGCTTGGGGTATCTCCGGCAGAACTCGAACCTGCCACATCCAGAGTTCCGATGCGTCCGATCGAGATGCATGTGTTTGCAAATGAGGCAAAGGAGGATGGGGAGCATGAATAAAACAGCAGAAGTAGTAGTTATCGGTGGAGGAATCATTGGCTGTGCCATCAGTTATTATCTTGCAAAACGCGGCGTGAGTGTCATCTGTCTGGAAGGAGCCGACCATTTTGGAAACGGTGGATCAAGCAGAAACGGCGGCGGTGTAAGACAGTCCGGACGTGATCCGAGGGAACTTCCACTTGTAATGTACGGAATCAAAAATTTCTGGCCGACACTTTCCGAGGAACTTGAGGTTGACTGTGAGTACCATCAGGATGGAAACTTACGTCTCGGAAAAACCGAAAAGCACAAACAGATCCTGACTGGACTGACCGATCGTGCCGTAAAAGTAGGACTGGATGTAAAGATGATCGATGGCGATGAAGTGCGCAGCATCAATCCGTATCTTTCCGACGAAGTCACCTGTGCGAGCTGGTGTCCGACCGACGGGCATGCCAATCCACTGACAACGACACTGGGATATTACAAAACAGCCCGAAAGCTCGGGGTACATTTTATTTCCGGTGAGGAAGTTGTGGAACTGAAAATGGTGAAAGGAAAGCTCCGCAAAGTCGTATGTGCATCCGGTGATGTATTTGAAGGTGAGACCGTTGTGCTGGCAGCCGGATACGAGTCAAGAGCAATTGCCGGGACTGTCGGTATCGATATTCCGATGCAGAAGGCCATGCTTGAGGCACTTGTCACCGAGGCGGAGCCACATATGTTTGACCAGATGCTTGGAACGGCGGAAGCTGATTTCTACGGGCATCAGACAAAGCACGGCTCGTTTGTTTTTGGTGGCTCTTCCGGACTGGAGGGCTACACCAAAGACAATGGCACCCCGGTCTGTTATTCCAAGACAGCCCCGTGTATCTGCCGCGGTATCATGAAATATTTTCCGGATCTTGCCAATGCAAAAATCGTCCGTACCTGGGCGGGCTGGATGGATCGCTGCGTGGACGGCGTGCCGGTGCTTGGAGATGTAGCGGAAGTGCCGGGACTGGTTCTTGCCTGCGGTTTTTCCGGACATGGATTTGGTATTGCACCGGGGGCTGCAGACCAGCTTGCAGAACTGATCACAACCGGAAAGACTACTGTGGATTTAAGTAACTTGCGTTATGACCGATTTAAAGCTAAGATATGATAAAAAGTATTATTGCAGAATAATATCCAGGAGATGATACGCATGATCTGGAAAAAAGACAGACTAAAGCCCACGCAGCCATACCTTGTGTTTGATACATTGAATTTCTATCAGGAAATTTATCTGAAACAGGGAATTTCACATTTTTACAGTTGCCGCATTGCAGAAAATATTCCATTGCGTACGGTTCCGGATGGATGTATTGATCTCTTTTTTGAATATGAGAGGGATCACATGCAGGGATATGTGTGTGGGACACCACTTGCGTATACCTGTGAGGAATGGAGAGGCAGGGAAGAGGTGTTTGGAGTCCGGTTTATGCCGGGAGTTCAGCCGGAACTCATTCGTTGTACCATGCGTGAATTGCTCGGTCAGAAGATTCCGATTGAAACTGTTCTTACGGGAGATTTTGAATGGCTGAAAAAATTGACGGAAGAACATGATTTTTACCAGAGAATTCGGATTTTTATTGAAGCATATACCAAAGCTGAAAAATGTCGGAAAAAACCATTTGGAAAACAGGAAATGGTGCAATCAGTAAAACAGATGGTATATCAATCCGATGGAAAGATAAAAGTTGCGGAAATGCAGGAGCAGACAGGGTATTCTGTTCGATACATTAACAAGGCTTTTATCGAGGAAATGGGATTTTCTCCAAAAACATTCTGTAAGATCATTCAGTTTCAGAGAGCGTTGGAATTTTTAAATTATGGAGCACCAGATAAAATGACCGATGCAGCAGTGTTTCTTGGATACTATGATCAGCCACAATTTATCCATGATTTTTCTAAGTATGCGGGAATTACACCCAAAAAATATTTGAAGCTGGTAGAAGAACAGCATTACAAAAACAGAATTATACAAGTAGAATAAGGAGCGATACATCAGAGATGTACCGCAGGAGACAACGGCGTCTAACAAGGGTTAGGCGTCTTTTTGTTTTTTAAAGGAGGAAAATAATATGGGATTTTCACAGATTGAAGTAGTTACATCCATGAACCGGTTAAGTAATTTAAAAGCTGCATTAAGTGAACTGGGTGTCAGCGGTATGACGGTGATACAGGCAATCGGTTGTGGCGCACAGAAAGGAACATTTGAGTACGAAGCTGAGCAGAATAAAGAGATGGAACTTCTTCCCAAGCAAATGATCTTAATTGTAGTGAAAGATGAGATGATTAATGCCGTAGTGGAAACGATTAAGAAAGAATTGTATACCGGGCATATCGGGGATGGAAAAATTTTTATTGCGCCATTGACCAATATCATTCGGGTCAGGACAGGGGAAGAGGGAGAAGATGCATTGTAGGGTGTTTGTTTTTCTATAGAATTGCCGAAAAGGAGGAATCCATATGGATGAGAAAAAACTGGGATTACCAAGTGTCGTGTCCACGGGTGTGGGACTTATCGTTGCGACAAGCTGTCTGATGTCGCTTGGACAGGGGGCCGGAGCGCTTGGAACCGGATTTATTGTTTCTATGATCCTGGCATGTGCCATCAATATCTGCACAGCGCTTTCCATGGCAGAGTTAAATGCGCTGATGCCAAATCTGACAGGAGGGCTGGCACAGTATACACTTGCCGGGATCGGACCGTTTGTAACAATTGTGACAATGGTAGGTGGCTATATTGTCTGCCAGTCGATCGCGGGATCTGTAGAATGTGCGATGTTTGGGAATGCGATCAATTCTGTATTTCATACAGGGGTGCCATCCAGTGTGTTTTGTATTTTACTTTTAGTTGTATTGATTATTGCAAATCTGTTGGGAATTGATATGTTTGCAAAAATACAAAACGTGGTTGTTTATGGACTGATTTTTTCGCTTGTTGCGATGGGACTGCTTGGAATCTTCGGACTTGGAAGCGGAGAAAAAGTGCAGCAGCCAATGAATTTGGCAGGATCGTTTTCGGATACCTTTTCTTTGCTGGGACTTGCGTTTTTCCTTTTTATCGGAAGTGAATTTGTTATTCCAATTTCGAAAAATGTCAAGAATGAGCGGAAAAATGTACCGCTTGGAATGGTCATGAGTCTCTTGATAATTCTTATTATGCAGATTCTGGTGGTTTGCGGTATGGGAAGATATTGTAAGTGGGAAGATCTGGCAAACAGTGCTTCGCCGCACATTTTGTATGGATCGTCTTTACTCGGATATGCCGGATCAATTTGGATGATTGTAGTATCTGTATTTGCTGTGATTAGTACCGTTAATTCTGCAATCAGTTTTCTTTCTTATATGTGTGCCGGAATGGCAAAAATAGAATTGATGCCGGAAATTTTTTTAAAGAAAAACAAAAGAGGTTCCTATTATATCGGAATATTAATGATTGGGGCCATCATGATTCTGGTAAATGCCACAGGACTTTCTACCAGCGATTCTCTTTCGTTTATGATTACACTTGCCATTGTTTTCTGGATGGTTTCGTATGTAATTGCAAACAGTAATGTACTTATTTTTCGCAAAAAACTGCCGAAAGCCCCACGTACTTTTAAGGTTCCGCTTGGCCCGGTCATCCCGGTTGTGGGAATTATCGGAAACCTTTTTATGATCTGGAACATAGACGGAAATCCGGCTGTACGAAATAAAATATTTATGATCGATGGTGTGATCTTCCTTGTGCTTGCAGTTTATGCGGCACTGTGGTGCAAATACAAACTGAAAAAACCAATGTTTCGTCCAATCGCCATGCATGAGGTGATGGCGATGGAAAATGCACTTTATCTGGAAGCTCATAAAAAACAAAAAGAAGACAAAAAATAAAGGAGGACAAACAAATGGAATATCCGAAGATTGATTTTTTATATTTAAGTGAAGATGATATGATCGCAGCAGGCGTAAAGGACATGAAAAGCTGCGTGGAAGCGATGGAAGAAATGTTCAAGCTCATGAAAGTAGGCGATTACCGGATGGGTGGAGCCAACGGAAACTCCCACGGAAGCATGGTCATGTTCCCGGAAAAATCGCCGTTTCCGGAGATGCCGGTAGACGGACCGGACCGCCGGTTTATGGCAATGCCTGCATACCTTGGCGGCAAGTTTGATATGGCTGGAATGAAATGGTACGGCTCGAACGCTGCAAATAAAGAAAAAGGACTTCCAAGATCCATCCTTATGCTCACATTGAATGACAAAGATACGGGTGCTCCGCTGGCATTTATGTCTGCAAATATCCTGTCCGCATACCGTACCGGAGCAGTTCCGGGTGTCGGATTTAAGTACTTTGCAAAAGAAGATGCCGAGACGATCGGAATCGTAGGGCCTGGTGTCATGAGCAAGACCGCTTTGGCGGCAGCAGTCGCTGTGCGCCCGACACTCAAAAATGTCAAGGTAAAAGGCCGTGGAAAGGCATCCCTCCAGAAGTTTGTTGACCATGCAAAGAAAGAGTACCCGGAACTGAACATCTATGCTGTAGACACAATTGAGGAGGCCGTAAGGGATTCTGATATCGTATCCGTATCAACATCTTCCCCGACCGGAGATCCAGCTCTTTATCCGTACATTGCAGAGGAGTGGATTAAGCCGGGTGCAATCATTGAATCTACCGCAGCGCTGCGGTTTGATGATGATTTTATTATCAATCGTGCGCGTACCGTCACAGACAATATTATGCTCTATGAGGCATGGGAAGAAGAGATGAAGCCGAATGCGTACAACACCATCCCGATTCCTGCGGTTCATGTGGAAGATCTGATCGCGGAAGGAAAGATGAAGCCGGAGCAGATCGATGATCTGGGAGATGTACTGCTTGGAAACATTCCGGTACATAGAAAAGAGGATGAAATTGTCATCTATTCCGTAGGCGGCATGCCGACGGAGGATGTGGCATGGGGCAGCATGGTATATCGGAATGCGCTGAAAAATGGAATTGGGACAAAATTAAATCTTTGGGATGCACCAAAAATGATGGTATAGATCAGAAAAATCCCATCGATGCCGAAAATTCGGCAAAGAGGGGATTTTCTTATGCCTCCACAGAATAACCAGACGACTCGTTACTGTCAGAAGAAGTTTCCTCACGGGAAGCAATTTCTTTATTATATTCGGTTCGTGTGATCTCTCCGTTATTCAGCATCTGCTGAAGCTGGAAGGTAGAATACGAAGAAAGATCAGTCGTGGATGATGTACTGGAACTGCTGGAAGAGTCATCACTGCTGGATTTCGATGAAACGGCTGTAGTTTCCAGATTTTTTCCCTGTGTGGAAATGGTGACAGTATCGCCATCTTTATCCTGTGTGGTGGTTTCATTCTGGGCAGCAGCGGTTTTCATGGTTGTTGCCGGTTTAGCCGTTGCGGTTGTCTTTGTGGCAGCGGAAGCTTCTGCGTTTTTGGAAGCCGTAGAAGTGCCGGAAAGCTTTGCGCTGGAAAATGTGGAAGTGTTGTTTAAGTTCAGTGAGTTTGCAGAAATTGATTGTGTCATAAAATTTTCCTCCTAAATATCATCTATTTACTGATAAATGCCATTTACCGTGACATCAAAAGTAGCGTCTTTACCGTTCAGATCATCAT
>DLQV01000278.1:10514-19513 GCA_002474415.1 Lachnospiraceae bacterium UBA7598 | reverse complement strand
CGAGATCCGCAAAGGACACCGTGTGGATACAACCACAAAACTGCGCAAAATTATCGAAGATACGCTTGCTTTCCTGCCGGAAAAGGACAAAAAAGAGACCATCAAAAAGACCTGTCAGCGGACGTTTCAGGCGCTTCGCATTGATGTAAACCGGGAGTTTGAGGTGCTTTATGAATTTATGGAAAAACTGCCGGGTGCTTTAAAACCGGGCGGCCGCGTGGCGATTCTGACATTCCATTCCGGGGAGGACAAGCTGGTAAAGCGTGCCTTAAAAGAAGGCTACCGCGCAGGCATTTATTCGGAGTATGCAAAGGATGTGGTGCGTCCGTCCGCGCAGGAGTGTGCGCAGAACGGACGGGCACGATCCACAAAGATGCGCTGGGCGGTACGCAGCTAGAAAATCATAGCGGAAAACGGAAAATTGTGCTATAATGCAAGCGCGTGTTTTGCAAAAACACGCGCTTATTCACGTAGGAAGGAAAAGAAAAGTATGTTATCCACAATTGAAGCAATCAATAGTGCGGTCAACAATTTCATCTGGGGTGTTCCTGCAATGATCTGTATCATCGGTGTCGGGCTGGTGTTAAGTTTCCGGACCCGGTTCTTACAGATCCGCAAGTTCCCATACGCGATGAAAGTGACCTTCGGCCGCATGTTTAAGAAGCGTGAGGCATCGGATGGAGCCATGACACCGTTTCAGGCGGTCTGTACGGCACTGGCGGCAACGGTCGGCACGGGAAATATTGCCGGTGTGGCAGGAGCCATTGCCATCGGCGGTCCGGGAGCCGTGTTCTGGATGTGGATTTCCGCAATTCTCGGTATGTGTACAAAGTTTTCAGAAGTGACGCTTGCGGTGCATTTCCGCGAAAAAAATGTGCATGGCGATCTGGTCGGCGGTCCGATGTATTATATTAAGAACGGACTCAAAAAGCACTGGCACTGGCTGGCGTATCTGTTTTCCGCATTCGGTGTGCTGACCGTATTCGGAACAGGGAATGCCACACAGGTAAATACGATTACCACAGCCATCAATACGGCATTGATGAATTATCATGTCATTTCAAAAGATGCCATACCGACCGTTAACCTTGTAGTCGGGATCATTCTGGCGGTTCTGATCGCACTCATTCTGCTTGGAGGTATCAAGCGGATTGGACAGGTGACAGAAAAGCTGGTACCGTTTATGGCGCTGGTCTATATTGTTCTGGCAGTGGGAGTGATTCTTTTTAATATCGGTCATGTCCCGGCTGTATTTGCTTCGATTGTAGAAGGGGCATTTCATCCGGCAGCAGTGACCGGTGGAGCAGTGGGAAGCTTCTTTATGAGTATGAAAAAAGGGGTCTCCCGTGGAATTTTTTCAAATGAGGCCGGACTTGGCACGGGATCAATTGCACATGCCTGTGCAGATACGAGAAAACCGGTCAAGCAGGGATTCTTTGGAATTTTTGAGGTGTTCGTAGACACGATTGTAATCTGTACACTGACAGCGCTGGTTATTTTGTGCAGCCAGGTTCCGGTCAGTTACGGTCAGGCGGCAGGTGCAGAGCTTACAATCAGTGGATTTACCGCAACATACGGAAACTGGGTATCTATTTTTACTGCGGTTGCCATGTGCTGTTTTGCATTTTCCACCATTATCGGATGGGGATTATACGGGACGCGTTGTATCGAGTTTTTGTTCGGCTCCCGTGTCAATAAGCCGTTTATGTTGGTGTATGCACTGGTTGCCATTGTAGGTGCCACCATGGATCTGGGCCTGATGTGGAGCATTGCGGAAACATTTAACGGACTTATGGCAATTCCGAACTTGATTGCAGTATTTTTGCTTTCCGGAGTGGTCGTAAAACTGGTAAAAGAATATTTTGCCGCGAAACCTTGACATTTGGGCTGTTATCATAAATAATAAGGTACTGAAAAAACAAAGGAGGAACTTGTTATGAAAAAGTTTGGAATCAAAGAAGTTGTAGCAACCGGTATCGGTACCGCTTTGTTCATCGTTCTGACAGAAGTACAGATTCCGCTGGGATTTATTCCGAATACATCCATGCAGCCACGTGCAGCAGTTCTGGCATTTCTTGCCGCAGTGTTTGGACCGGTTGTCGGAGGAATCATTGGTCTGCTGGGACACGCACTCGGTGATGCACTGTTTTACGGTGGCGTATGGTGGAGTTGGGTATTCCCGGATGCGATCTTTGGAATTTTAGTTGGTTTATTCGCAAAGAGCTTTGAGATTAAAGCCGGTGGATTTAATAAGAAGAAAGTAGTTCTTTTTAATGTGGTTCAGGTTGTTGCAAATGCAATCGCATGGATCGTTGTTGCGCCGGTGCTTGACATCCTCATTTATGCAGAGCCTGCAAAGAAAGTATTCTTACAGGGCGTATTTGCGTTTGTAGCCAATATCATCATTGTGGGTGTACTTGGTTCATTACTTGGACTGGGATATACAAAGATTGGAGCAAAATCATCAAGTCTTACAAAGGAAGACTAAAAACGTATGGAACCGATTATTGAATTTGAAAACTTTACATTTAAATATCGGTCACAGATGGAGCCGACACTCCGGGATATCAATTTAAAAATTTATCCCGGAGAGAAGGTGCTCATCGTTGGACCATCGGGATCAGGAAAGTCGACATTATCAAATTGCATCAACGGACTGATCCCTTTTTCGTATGAAGGAGACAGTACCGGAACTTTAAAAATCGAAGGAAAAGATCCCAAAAAACTTGGAATTTTTGGACTTTCCAAGATGGTCGGAACTGTGTTGCAGGATACGGACGGACAGTTTATCGGCCTGACGGTTGCGGAAGATATTGCTTTTGTGCTGGAAAATGACTGTATGGCACAGGAAGAGATGTTCCGCAAAGTAGACGGTGTGGCAGAGACCGTAGAGGTAAAAGAACTGTTGCATCATGCACCATCGGAGATGTCCGGCGGACAGAAACAGAGAGTTTCCATGGCGGGTGTTATGATCGATGATGTGGATATTCTGCTGTTTGACGAGCCGTTGGCCAATCTCGATCCGGCGACCGGAAAGAAAGCCATTGCGCTGATCGACAGAATCCAGAAGGAACAGAAGAAGACCATCGTGATCATCGAGCATCGTCTTGAGGATGTGCTTTATAAAGACGTGGACCGTATTGTTGTGGTAGGCGACGGAACGATTGTGGCAGATATGAAACCGGATGATCTGCTGGTTGGAAATATCCTGGAGGAACAGGGAATCCGTGAGCCGCTTTATGTCACGGCACTGAAGCATGCTGGATGTACGATTGCGGCAGAGGATCATCCACAGCATGTGGAGACCATGAATTTTGAGCCGTACAAAGCGCAGGTCCGGGAATGGTTTGAGACAACGAAGCTTCCGCAGAAACAGGAAGCAGAGGAAAAGGTGCTCAACGTGGATCATCTGCATTTTTCCTATCAACCGGAAAAGGCGATTCTTTCGGATATCAGCTTTGATGTGAAAAAGGGGGAAATGATCAGCATTGTCGGAAAAAACGGCGCCGGAAAGACAACCCTTTCCAATCTGATCTGCGGGTTCCTTGAGCCAAGTAGTGGAAAAATCGAACTGAATGGAAACGATATCTCGCCGCTTTCGGTCAAAGAGCGTGGGGAGCATATTGGAATTGTCATGCAGAATCCGAATCAGATGATTTCAAAACCTATGATTTATGACGAAGTGGCGCTTGGTCTGACGGTGCGCGGGGTTCCAGAAGAAGAAATTCGTGAGCGTGTGTACGAGACACTGAAAATCTGTGGATTGTACCAGTTCCGGAACTGGCCGGTTTCTGCATTGAGTTTTGGGCAGAAGAAGCGTGTGACGATAGCATCAATTCTTGTCATGAAGCCGGATATCCTGATTCTGGATGAGCCGACAGCGGGACAGGATTACCGCCATTATACGGAAATTATGGAGTTTTTAAAGACAATCAATGAGACGCAGGGAACAACCATTATCATGATTACGCATGATATGCATCTGATGCTGGAATATACCAACCGTGCCATTGTTGTGGCAGATGGACAGTTGTTGACGATTGATACGCCGGCGAAAGTGCTGACGGATGAAACCATCACGGCTCCGGCATACCTTAAGCAGACATCACTCTATGAGATGGCGGTCAAATGTGGGATCGAAGATCCTTCTCAGTTTGTACAGCGGTTTATCAATTACGAAAGGGCGGTGCGTTAATGGCAAAGTTATTGACCTATGAGAAAAAAGATACCTGGATGGACCGGCTGTGTGGTGTCACAAAGCTGATCTATTTTCTGGCATGGTCCATTACAAGCATGCTTACTTATGATACCCGTGTACTCGCCGTGATGCTGGTTCTCAGTCTGATCTTGTTTAAGATTTCAAAAACAGAGTGGAAACAGGTCGGTTCTATTTTTAAGTTCATTATGTTCTTTTTGGTCATCAATGTGCTTGCCATTTTTATTTTTGCACCGGATCAGGGAACAAAAATTTATGGTACAAAGCATGTACTCTGGCAGCTTTCGGCACATTATCCGATTACCGCAGAGCAGCTGTTTTATGAGCTGAACATTGTTTTGAAATATTTTACCATCATTCCAGCGGTGTTCATTTTTGTCGTGACCACCAATCCATCGGAGTTTGCAGCATCGTTAAATCGTATTGGAATCAGTTACAATATCGGATATGCGGTGGCAATTGCACTGCGTTATATTCCGGATGTGCAGGATGATTTCCACAAAATTAAAAATGCGCAGGAGGCCCGTGGAATTGAGATGTCAGGGAAGGCAAAGCTGATGAGCCGTATTAAGAGCACGGCATCTATTATCTTTCCACTTATTTTTACAAGTATTGGCCGCATTGACACGATCAGTAATGCGATGGAGCTGCGTGGGTATGGAAAACACAGAAAGCGTACCTGGTATATGGGAAGAAAGTTACAGCGCAATGATTATCTGTGCATTGCACTGGTGCTTGGATTTACAGTGGTTGCACTTATGATTACATATCATGACGGCAGCCGGTTTTATAACCCATTTATATAAACAGTAGAGATTGTGCAACTCGTCTTAATAAAATTAGAAAAGGAGCTATCGCNNTTGCACCCGCCAAAATTCGGCGGCGCGACAGCTCCTTTTGTTTTTTCTGTCTGTTTTTATGCTTCGGTTGAAGCATCAGATGCAGGGTTTTCGGTCTGCTTTTCGGAAGTATTTTCTGACACTGGCTCAGAAGCCGGTTCCTTAGACGGCTGTTCCGGAGGAATCACCTCGACATCTTCTTCCTTTACCGGTTCCGGCTTTGGCTTTTCTGGCATTTTCTGTCCACAGGCACTGCAGAATGCAGCATCAGCATCAACACTGGCACCACAGGAAGGACAGATGGTCATACCTTTCATCTGGTGAATATTTTCGCGGCATTCTTTGATTTTTGCTTCGGAAGCGGCGATTGCATCCATCCAGATTTTTACTTCTTCATCGGCATCTTCGCGGTGTTTTCCAACATACCATTTTCCAATCTGCTCATATGCGGTTTCTATTTTGCGTTCTTCTTCAGAAATATTCAAATTTAATTTTGCGGTATCTGCCAGATCTTTTGTTTTTTTGATTGTAGTCTGGCTCACATCACTGAGCTTTTGCCCTAAATTGTTTAAAAAAGACATAGTATTCACTCCTTTTCCTGTTTCAGTTATCTTATGTTATGAATTATCATAGCACGCTGTCTGAAAAATACAAGAAAGTTTACAGATTATTTATGTCTTTTTCTGTTTTTTTTCCGGGACATGCGTGGTGCTTTGACGGGTGCTTTTGTAACTGGAGCATTTGTGGCAGCCGGAGTACTTTCGACAGCCGGAGTTTCCACAGGAGTAGATTCAGCCGGTGCTGGAGTTTCGGATGAAACGGAAACAATTTCTTTTAATAAGAATGCTTTTTCAAGATTTCCCTCCGCAGAAATTTTTCCGGACTGATAAGCATCGAAAAGATCAAGACTTCCTTCTGCGAGTGCGAGCAGGTCGGCAGCTGAGGTTGTAACTAAAATGTCACGGTCATAATATTCGTATGGTTCAATATGAAGCTGTCCATCTGCAATTTCCAGATACAGTGCACCTTCGGCTTCTCCCTGTATGTTAAACTGGATGGCAAGATGTTCGCTGATTTTGGAAGCATCTTTCTTTTGATAAGTATCTTTTAATTTTGAAACTAATTCCTGATAGGTCATATTCTGTTATTTCTCCCTTCTCCATCTGCTAATTAGATTGGTGATTGTGCAGCCCGCAGAAACGAGTTGCGCAACCACCTGTTTGCTAATTAGAGTATAGCGGTTCTGTTATGCTTGTCAAGCAAACTTCATGAAATTATGATTGCGGGAAACCGGGAAAAAGCGTACAATAGGGATAACAAAAAACTTTAAAAATAAAGGAAGGGATCAAGATTATGAGAAAAACAAAAACGCACAATGTGCTCAAACGTCTGCTTGCGTTTGTTCTGATCGTTTCACTGCTTCCACTTGGTTATGCGGGCAATGTGATGGCCGCAACGACAGGTACGAGGAATGTCAGTATTCAGGTTACATACGGACAGACAGATGCCAGAAATGTCTATGACATGATCAACAGTATGCGCAGAAATTCATCCGATGCATGGTACTGGGATGCAAACAATTACACGAAAACATATTGTAATAATCTGCAGCCGCTTACTTACGACTATGCGCTGGAGCAGGTAGCCATGAAACGTGCAGCAGAAATTGCACTTTCATATTCACACACCAGACCGAATGGCACAAATTATTATACTGCCTACAGTGAAAATGGTGTCTATGCGGGTGTTTATGCAGAGAATATCGGTGTGAATTATTCTTCCGCATCTGCACTTCACAATGCAATGCGGGAAGATAATGCAAATTATTCCGGACAGGAACAGCGCAGAAATATGTTAAACAGCCAGTTTACGGCTGTCGGAATCGGACATGTATATTATAATGGTTATCATTACTGGGTAGAAGAATTTGCCAATACGGTAACAAGAACATCCTATACAACACCGAACAACCAGACGACAACAGTAAACAATATTCAGCTTGCCGAAAGCAATATTACCTCAGATCAGATTGTTGTTCCGTCATCCATTGGAAATTATATTCAGATGACTGCGGGCCAGACCATTGACTTATCCGGATGCTATGAAAATATTAAAGTATCTAATCACTGGCCGAGCAATGCAAACTGTCCGATTGTACAGGGACTGAATATGTATGTATCCAATACCGCAGTGGCTTATATCAGCGGAACAAAACTGATTGCAAACACTGCAGGTTCCACAACACTGACACTGAATCGTCCGGATGGAAGAATTCCGCTGCAGATTCCGGTGCAGGTGACGGGAACGAACAACAACAATACATATTCCTACTATATTCCAAATGCTTCGGTAGGTACGATTGTTGATCAGACATATACCGGATATGATATTCGCCCATCTGTATCGGTATGGCTCAACGGCGGCTATCTGTATGAAGGAAGAGACTATACACTTACCTACACCAATAACCGCAATATCGGTACTGCATCTGTTACAATTAACGGAATTGGAAATTATTATGGAAGCAAGACGGTTTATTTCCGCATTGTAAATCATGGAAACGGAAATACAACCGTTTCATCCAATAATCTTGCATATGCAGTGATCAGTAAGATCGCAACACAAAGTTATAAGGGATCTTCTGTAAAACCAGAAGTTACCGTTACATTAAATAATGTTATTTTAAGAGAGGGTTCAGATTACTATCTGAATTACAGTGACAATGGTGCACCGGGAAAAGCTACCGTTACAGTAGTAGGAACTGGTAATTACACGGGATCTGCAAAGACAAGCTTTATTATCAAGCCAGAGAAACCGGTCATCACAAGATTGCGTGCACATGGTTCAAAGGTTCGTGTTACCTGGCTGCCAAGTACTTCTGTAACAGGATATGAAATT
This sequence comes from Lachnospiraceae bacterium UBA7598, assembly GCA_002474415.1. Classification (GTDB taxonomy): domain Bacteria; phylum Bacillota; class Clostridia; order Lachnospirales; family Lachnospiraceae; genus Roseburia. The sequence continues at coordinate 11,560 of DLQV01000278.1, read as the reverse complement.
TATCGTTCCAAAGGAGCCTCTGATTACGGATATAAGAAGATTGCAGCTACAAAAGACGGAGAAATGCAGTCTTATACAAGAGCAAAGCTCACAAAGGGAACCTATTACTACAAAATACGCAGTTATGTTACGGTAGATGGAACGAAGTATTACAGCCCATACAGCAGTGTGAAATCTGTAAAGATCCGCTAAGGATCACATATCATCCATAATAGGAAATAAAAAATGTCGGTGGATATCTTTTGGATGTCCACCGACATTTTTGTGTGCAAAATCAAAGGGTTTATTTCATCTGTGCAACTCGGTCAAATTCCTCTTCAATTTCTTTGGATGGCTTTGGTGTCAGCAGGCTGACGATTACGATTGCGGCACAGGCGATCAGGAATGCAGGAAGCAGTTCATAAATGTTCCAGATACCACCGAGTGGGCGTACCAGATATTTCCAGATAAATACCATGCAACCTCCGCAGATCATACCGGCAAGTGCGCCCCATTTGTTGGTACGTTTCCAGAACAGGGAGAACAGAACGACCGGTCCGAATGCGGCACCGAATCCTGCCCAGGCGAAGGAAACGATGGCAAATACGGAGCTGTCCGGATTCCTTGCAATGAATGCGGCAACGACAGAGATTACAAGGAGCGTAATTCTTGCAGCTGCCATACTTCCGTTTTTGTTGGAAGAATCTTTGCGGAAAGCGCCGAGAATGTCGGAAGAAACCGCAGAAGATGCTGCCAGCAGCTGGGAGTCCGAAGTGGACATGGTGGAAGCTAAAATGCCGGCGAGAATCACACCTGCAAGCAATGCAAATACAACACCGTGCTGGGAAAGCAGAGCGGAAATTTTTACGATAATGGTTTCGGAATTTGATCCGGTCAGTGTTTCCAGAGCTCCTACTTTGCTCATGGTATAGCCGATCACACCGATAAAGACGGCAACGAACAGGGAGATAACAACCCAGATGGTTGCGACCCGGCGGGAAAGTTTCAGTTTTTTCTCATCTTCGATTGCCATAAAACGAAGCAGAATATGTGGCATACCGAAATAG
>DLQV01000278.1:0-10485 GCA_002474415.1 Lachnospiraceae bacterium UBA7598 | reverse complement strand
CATACCGAAATATCCAAGTCCCCATGCAGCAGTGGACAGAATGGTCAGTGCACTGTAAGGAGCTGCCTTTCCGGTGTTTACATCATAGGAAAGTGTCATGGAAAGATATCCCGGAAGTTCAGAGGCATTGTGGATAACGGCACCGATACCGCCGGCAGTTTCTACCCCAAAAATCAGAACTACAATCAGGGCAATTGACATGATGATACTCTGGATAAAGTCTGTTGTGGAAGCGGCAAGAAATCCGCCAAGTGTCGTGTATGCCACAATTACGATGGCGCTGATGATCATGGCGGTCAGATAATTTACCCCAAACAAGCTGGAAAACAGTTTTCCGCATGCGGCAAATCCTGATGCTGTATAAGGAATAAAAAAGATAACGATGAAAATAGCGGCAATGACCTGCAAGATCTTTTTCTCATCGCGGTAGCGGTTGCTGAAAAAAGATGGAATGGTGATAGAATTGTTGCAGGTGTGTGTGTAGCGGCGGATACGTTTGGCAACGATCAGCCAGTTGATATATGTACCGACTGCGAGTCCGATTGCAGTCCATCCGGCGTCTGAAATTCCGGTGAGGTAAGCTACGCCCGGAAGTCCCATCAGAAGCCAGCTGCTCATATCAGAAGCTTCGGCACTCATCGCGGTTACGAAAGGACCGAGTTTTCTGCCGCCCAGGTAGAAATCGTCGGTACTGTTGTTTTTCTTGGAGCATCGGAAACCAATATAGATCATACCGATAAGGTAGACGATAATGGCAATCATGATGCAGATTTGTGCAGATGTCATAAATAAATCCTCCTCTTTTGTACGCTTTAACACGCTAATTGTTCATAGTATAGCACATATGACAAATATACCGCAACCAGGAAATCCAGTTTGACACTGCAGCCGGTAAGATGATAAACTGTCTTTATCTATCATTAAAAAATCAGGAAAGGGAATGTGTGATGGAAAACAGTAATAATAAAGAAGAAAAAGTTTCAACCGTGAGTACGGCAAATATTTATAAACTCAACGGAAGAGTACCGCTTCGAAAGGCAATTCCGTTTGGTCTTCAGCATGTGCTTGCCATGTTTGTGGCAAACCTTGCACCGGTACTGATTGTCTGCAGCGCGGCATTGGTCCGCGGAAGTGGAGAGCATCTTACGGCAGCAGAAATCACACAGATTTTGCAGTGCGCGATGTTTGCTGCGGGAATCGGAACCTGCATGCAGTTATATCCGATCTGGAAAATTGGCTCGAAACTGCCGATCGTAATGGGAGTCAGTTTTACATTTCTTGGAAGTCTGCTGATCATATGTACGAATCCGGATCTTGGATATGAGGGAATGATCGGAGCTGTCATTCTCGGTGGTATTTTTGAGGGGCTGGTAGGATTAAGCGCAAAATACTGGAAGCGTTTTCTGACCCCGGTCGTATCTGCGTGCGTGGTAATTGCCATAGGATTATCTTTATTATCTGTAGGAATGGATTCCTGGGGAGGCGGAAGCGGCGTAAAAGATTTCGGTGCATGGTATCATCTGCTGGTAGGTGCTTTGACACTTATCGTGTGTCTGGTGTCGAGATATGTGTTAAAAGGAGTTTATAAAAATCTGAATATTCTGGTAGGTCTTATTTTCGGATATGTTCTTTCTATTATATTTACGGTTGCGGGAATTGCACCCATGGTAGATTTCTCTGGAATCCAGGAGACCATTGACCAGGTAGGTTTTTTCAGCATTCCAAAGCTCGTATTTTTTACCAGCCACAAGCCGGTGTTTAATCTCGGAGCCTTTTTTACGATTGCAATTGTCTTTCTGGTTTCCGCAGCAGAGACAACCGGCGCGACAACTGCTGTATGTACCGGAGCACTTGGACGTGATCTCAAAATGGAAGAATTGCAGGGATCACTTGCTGTGGATGGATTTTCCAGTGCGATTTCCGGATGCTTTGGATGTCTGCCGCTGACTTCATTCAGCCAGAATGTCGGACTGGTTACCATGACAAGGGTGATCAACCGGTTTACGATCTTTATCGGAGCACTGATTTTAATTCTTGCTTCTTTGTTTCCGCCTCTCGGAGCGTTTTTTAACTCTCTGCCGCAGGCAGTACTTGGCGGATGTACCGTTATGATGTTTGGTTCGATCATGTATGAGGGAATCAAAATGTTGAAAAATTGCGAATTCAATGACCGCACAATGATCATTGTTTCCCTTTCCTTTTGTATCGGAGTTGGTCTGACACAGACATCCGGAAACTTCTTTTCCGCATTTCCAAAAGAAGTGGGAGATATTTTCAATGGAAATGCCGTGGCAGGAGTATTTGTTGTTTCCCTTCTGCTGAGTCTTCTTTTGCCAAAGAAAAAACAGGCAAACTAAATATATATTGTTAAGGTAACGTTAAGGTGCAGCGATTTTTAGGATAAGGATTTGGTGCTATGATGATACCATCAAAAGGAAATGGAGGAATTTGATATGTGGAGTCGCGCACAATTAAAGGGAAGAGCGAAAGTAGCTTTTAAACGGAATTATTGGAAATGTATTTTGATCAGTCTGTTGCTGACACTGATTGCCGGAGGAAGCGGAGCTGCTTCGAGCAGCGTCAGCAGTGCAACAAGTTCTTTACATGGGTCAGATAATCAGGCCAGCAGTTCTTACAGCAGTGATGATAATTGGGATGATGATACACTGGGAGATTTTGAGGCCGGACTTGAAGATGGATTTAAGGATGGACTGAGCGCAGGAAATATGGGGGCAGCCGGAGGCGTTATGGCGGTTGTAATTGCAGCTGGTATTTTCCTTCTGGTTTTTCTTGTAATCTTTGTTATCGCAGTTTTGATCGATGTATTTATTGTCAATCCGTTTGAGGTCGGATGTAGAAGATTCTTTATTCGCAACTTAAACGAGCCGGCACAGATTGGAAACATTGGATATGGATTTGACAATAATTACAAGAATGTTGCAAAGACAATGTTTTTCCGTGATCTGTTTACTGTTTTATGGTCATTGCTTTTTGTCATTCCGGGTATTGTGAAAGCATATGAATATATGATGATCCCATACCTTCTGGCAGATAACCCACAGATGACCAAAGAGCAGGCATTTGCGGAAAGTAAGCGTATGATGCAGGGACAGAAATGGAAAGCATTTGTTCTGGATCTGTCATTTATCGGATGGTACATTTTATCTGGACTGACACTTGGAATTCTTGCAATCTTTTATGTATCACCATATGTGAATGCAACACATGCCGCACTGTATGAGGCACTGTGTTATGCAAATCCAGCTGGTTCTAATGGATTTACACAGCAGGCTGATTCGACAAATTCACCTTTCCAGCAGGAGAATGTATGAATTATACAATTTTAATTGCAGACGATGAGCCGGAGATACGAACACTTCTCCGGCTGTATCTGGAGAATGAAAATTATCAGATTATTGAGGCGGAAAATGGAAAACAGGCATTGGATCTGTTAAAAAAAGAACATGTGGATCTGTGTCTGCTGGATATTATGATGCCAGAGGTAGACGGATATCATGTATTGCAGGAACTGCGAAAGACAAGTAATATTCCCGTCATGATCTTATCTGCAAAGAATGCAGATTCCGAGAAAATTCTGGGGTTAAATCTCGGAGCGGATGATTATCTGGCAAAACCGTTCAATCCGCTGGAGGCAGTAGCACGCGTCAATTCCAATATCCGTCGGTTTTATGCATTGGGAACAGCGGAATCATCATCAGATCTATTGGCAGTCCGGGATTTGGAGCTGGATCCGGAAGGATGTGTGCTCAGAAAAAATGGAGAACCGATTGAATTGACTTCGGTAGAGTACCGGATCATGGAGTTATTTATGAAACATCCGGGAAAAGTGTTTACCAAGCAACAGATCTATGAACAGGGATGGGGTGACACCTATGTGGTTGCAGATAATAATATTATGGTCTGCATTAGTAAGCTCAGGGCAAAACTTGATGAAGATCCCGCCGCTTACATTCGCACCATCCGGGGGTTAGGCTATCGACTGGAGAAATAGCAATGCGTGATTTACAGGCATTTTTGATCAAACGGTTTATATATATTCTTGTTCTGGTAACGATTGCACAGTCGCTGATCAGTTTTGTGATCAGTCAGGCGATCATGCCAGTGGTAATGAAGGTTTTTTTCCCGAATTACCAGCGGCAGTCATCGGTTGGAAAGACGGATCTGTTTATTTTTATTGTATGTGTTTTGTTATTGCTGATCGTAAATGCCGTCCGGATGCTTTTGCCATCACCGCTGCAGGGAATGATGCAGTGGACCGGGGAACGGTTACAGGAGTGGCTGGGCAATGCACTTCCGGCCACGAGAAGCTCCGTTGTTATACAGGAGATGAAGGGATGGGAAGCAATATTGCTGTTTCTGATCCTTATGTTATTGATGGTGTGCATGCTGCTTCCTTATATCTTAGGGGCGATAACATTCGCGCGGATCGTGATAGCAGAATTTCATCAGATCCAGGAGGAGCGCGAACAACAACAGAAAGAATTTGACCGGAAGCGGAATCTGATGCTTTCCGATATTGCACATGATCTACGGACTCCGGTTACGACCGTTTCCGGTTATGCCAGGGCACTGGCAGATCATATGGTACAGGAACCGGAAAAACAGCAGGAATATCTTGATGCCATTCAGAATAAATCTGTGAGGATTGGAAATCTGATTAATCTGTTGTTTGAATATGTAAAGCTGGATAGTGAAGGATTTGTATTAAATTGCAAAACGCTGGATTTGTGTGAATTGCTCAGAGAAAATGCAGCTATGCTGTATGCGGAAATGGAAGAAGCAGGAATGACACTTATAGCGGACATTCCGGAGGAACCGATATCCATTTGCGCGGATGAACTTCAGTTATCCAGAGTGATTACAAATCTTTTGACAAATGCCATGCAGCACAATCCAAAGGAAACAAGAATCGGACTATTTGCTTATAGGGATCTGGAACGAATTTATGTATTGGTTGCAGATAGTGGGACTTTGATTCCGGAGGAGCAGGCGCAGCATTTGTTTGATCCTTTTACACGTGGGGATAAGGCACGGGTGAGCGATGGAAGAAGCGGACTGGGACTTTCTATCGTGTCAAAAATAGCACAGATGCATGGATGGAATTTAAAACTGGTGCAGCAGCCGCAGATCCAGCATTATGCCAAAGCAGCCGGGTTTGCCAAAGCGTTTGTGATTCGTATGGAAAATGCCGGTGCGGTCAGCAAAAATTCAACAGAGTGAAATAAAGAGTCAAAAAGAGGGAGAGACTATGACAGGAGTGACATTTATCAGTACAATGAATCCATATGAGCTTTTATGGATCATACTTTTGATTGTATTTGTTTTGGGTGAACTTGCAACCATTGGACTGACTTCCATATGGTTTGCGGCAGGTACTCTTGCCGCCTTAATCACAGCAATGGCCGGAGCGAATCCAATTGTTCAGTTCCTTGTGTTTTTAGGGGTATCCATTCTTTTGCTTGCAGCAACCAGACCGTGGGCCCGTAAATATGTAAATTCCAAAATGCAGAGAACCAATGCAGACAGTCTGGTAGGGGAAATTATTCGGATTTCCGAACGTGTCAGTAATATGGATCAGACCGGGATGGCAGTTGTTCACGGACAGGAGTGGACGGTGCGTACCCGTAATGATAATGAGATCATTGAACCGGGAGAAGAAGCAAAAATTCTGGCAATCAGTGGTGTCAAACTTATAGTAGAAAAGGTATAGGTAAAGGAGGAAAAAGTTATGTTTGTTGCGATTATCATTGTAGTGATCATTGCATTGATTGTCATTGTGAACTGTGTGAACATTGTTCCACAGGCACATGCAGTAGTTGTGGAGCGTCTTGGAGGGTATCTTACGACATGGTCGGTTGGACTGCATTTTAAAGTGCCGTTTATTGATCGTATTGCAAAGAGAGTTTTGTTGAAGGAGCAGGTGGTTGATTTCCCACCACAGCCGGTAATTACAAAAGATAACGTAACGATGCAGATTGATACGGTTGTATATTTTCAGATTACAGATCCAAAGCTGTATGCATATGGGGTAGAGAATCCGATCATGGCAATTGAAAATCTGACGGCTACAACGCTTCGTAATATCATTGGTGATCTGGAATTGGATGAGACACTGACATCCCGTGAGACAATCAACACCAAGATGCGTTCAACTTTGGATGTGGCAACGGATCCCTGGGGTATTAAAGTAAATCGAGTGGAGTTAAAGAACATCATTCCACCAAAGGCAATTCAGGATGCCATGGAGAAACAGATGAAGGCAGAACGTGAACGACGGGAAGCAATTCTGCGTGCAGAAGGTGAGAAAAAATCTACGATTCTGGTTGCAGAAGGAAATAAGGAGTCTGCAATTCTCGATGCAGAGGCTGAAAAGCAGGCCGCAATCCTGCGTGCCGAGGCACAGAAGGAAGCAACCATCAAAGAGGCAGAAGGTCAGGCAGAGGCTACATTAAAGATTCAGCAGGCCAATGCAGATGGTCTCCGTATGCTCAAAGAAGCTGCTCCGGATAATGCTGTACTTCAGATTAAGAGTCTGGAAGCATTTGCTAAGGCAGCAGACGGCCAGGCAACCAAGATTATTATCCCATCGGATATTCAGGGGATTGCAGGACTGAGCAAATCCATTGTGGAAATTGCAAAAGAAGACTAATACAGAGATTTCCGAAAAATGAATTTTTTAAAACTGCTCCATGAAAGTGGGGCAGTTTTTGTTATATTAGGAAAGTCTTTATTTTGCAGAAGGAAAATGGTATACTATAGATTATTGATGCGGGAGCATATTCCACAGATGAGTGATTGCATGATGTGGAAAGAACAGGAGAATAAATGAAATCAAAGGTTCGATTTAAGGGAAAATTGAGATCGTATCTCTGTTGGCCGTTGTGGCTGACGATCCCAATGGCACTCGCAGATGTGGGGCTTTATTTTTATGATGTGACAGCCGGAATTGTGCTGACCATATTTATTGCTGTCTATTTTGTACTGGAACTGGGACTGTATTATAATACCAGACCGCGGCTTGCAAATGAGATCATCAATTTTGCCACACAGTATGCAACGGTTCAGAAAAAGCTTTTGAATGAGTTTGAAATTCCATATGCGCTGCTGGATTATACGGGAAAAATTCTGTGGGTGAATGAACGTTTTTCCGAGCTGACGGGGGTAGGGAGAAATTACCACAAATCAATTACAACCCTTTTTTCCAATATCACCCGTGAATTTCTTCAGAAACATGAGAATGTACAGAATATAACAATCGAAAAAAAAGAGCGCATTTTCCGTATTTCCCTGAATCGTATTTATTTTGACGATATCATGGAGGAGAGTAAGGAAATTGACGTGAAGGATTCCGATGAATTCTTGACGGCGTTGTATCTGTTTGATGAGACCGAATTGCAGCATTGCAAGCAGGAGAATCTGGAACAGAAGCAGGTATCGGCACTTGTTTATATTGATAACTATGACGAAGCACTTGACAGTATCGAGGATGTGNNCTGAATTATACCGCTGCAAGAAGGAGATCACAGAGCAGAAACAGGTGTCTGCGCTTGTATACATAGATAACTATGATGAGGCGCTTGACAGTATCGAGGATGTGAAGCGTTCGCTTCTGATTGCGCTTGTCGATCGAAAAGTGAACCAGTATTTCTCAAAGATGGACGCGCTTGTCCGCAAAATCGAAAAAGACAAGTATTTTGTAGTGTTTAAGTACAAATATTTACAGGAACTGATGGATGACCGGTTCAGTGTACTTGAGGATGTTAAGACCGTTAAAGTGGGAAATGAGATGGCGGTTACGCTGAGTATCGGAGTCGGTATCAAGGGAACTTCCTACAACGAGAACTACGAGCAGGCACGTGCAGCGATTGATCTTGCGCTCGGACGAGGCGGAGATCAGGTCGTTGTCAAAAATGGTGAAGATATCGCATATTTTGGCGGCAAGGCAAAACAGGTGGAGCGCAACACCCGTGTGAAAGCAAGGGTTAAGGCACATGCACTGCATGAAATTATTGAAAGCCGTGAGAATGTGATTATCATGGGGCATAGTCTGACAGATGTCGATTCCCTTGGTGCGGGGATTGGTATTTTCTGCGCAGCCCGTGTGCTTGGAAAAAAGGCACAGATCGTGATCAACGAGCCGACAACTTCCATTCGACCGCTTATGGAATGTTTTACTCCGGAAAAGGGCTATCCGGAAGATATGTTTATCAACAGTGAAATCGCAATTGAGGAAGTAAGCCGCAATTCCCTGGTTATGGTGGTAGACACCAACCGGCCAAGTTATACAGAGTGCCCGGAACTGCTCACGCGCACGGATACGATCGTTGTGTTCGATCATCACCGTCAGGGCAGCGAAGTGATTGAAAATCCGCTTCTGTCCTATATTGAGCCGTATGCGTCTTCTGCCTGTGAGATGGTAGCAGAAGTTTTACAGTATTTCCAGGAGGGATTTAAGCTTTCTCCGGCAGAGGCTGACTGTATTTATGCAGGTATTTTGATTGATACCAATAACTTTATGACAAAAACAGGTGTCCGTACATTTGAGGCGGCAGCATACCTCAGACGTTCCGGGGCAGAAGTGACCCGTGTGCGTAAAATGCTGCGAAATGATATGGCATGCTATAAAGCTCGTGCGGAGGCAGTGCGTCATGCGGAAGTATATCGTGGTGCATTTGCAATTTCTGTCTGTCCGAGTGAGGACGTGGAAAGCCCGACGATTGTCGGAGCACAGGCCGCAAATGAGCTGCTCAATATTATAGGAATCAAGGCATCTTTTGTGCTGACAGAGTACGCAGGAAAAATATACATCAGCTCGCGTTCCATTGATGAGATCAATGTACAGTTAATCATGGAACGAATGGGTGGCGGCGGTCATTTGAATGTGGCCGGTGCACAGTTGACGGGATGTACGATTTCCGAGGCAAAACATGCCATTATGCGGACGATTGATGAAATGCTTGAAGAAGGAGATATACAGGAATGAAAGTAATTTTATTACAGGATGTGAAAGCTCTTGGAAAAAAGGGCGAAATCGTAAATGTTAGTGACGGTTATGCACGCAATGCAATTCTGCCGAAAAAACTTGGAGTAGAGGCAACGACAAAGAATCTGAATGATCTGAAACTGCAGAATCAGCATGCGGACAAAGTTGCAGCTGAAAATTTAGAGCATGCAAAGGAACTGGCTGAGGAGATCGGAACAAAGAAAGTTGTTGTAAAGATCAAATCCGGCGAGGGTGGACGTATTTTCGGATCTGTTTCCACCAAGGAAATTGCACAGGCTGCAAAAGAACAGGCAGGGCTGGATCTGGATAAAAAGAAAATGCAGTTAAGCGAATCTATTAAGGCTCTTGGAACTTATGAGATTCCGGTGAAGCTTCATCCAAAGGTAACCGCAACACTGCGTGTTCAGGTTGTTGAGGAATAGGAGGAAGTTCGCTTGGAAGAAACGCTGATCAAGCGGGTGATGCCGAACAGTCTGGAAGCTGAGCAGTCGGTCATAGGGTCCATGATCATGGATCAGGATGCCATTGTCACAGCCATGGAGATCCTTCTGCAGGAAGATTTTTATCACAAGCAGTATGGAATTCTCTTTGATGCGATGATCGAATTGTACAGCAGCGGACAGCCGGTGGATCTGGTTACACTGCAGAATAAACTCAAGGAAAAGGATGTACCACAGGAAGTCTCCAGCTTGGAATTCGTTGGAGAATTGGTGCGTGCGGTTCCGACATCCGCGAATATTAAATATTATTGTAATATTGTAAAAGAAAATTCCATGAAGCGGAAACTCATCCGGGTCACGGAAGAGATAGAGAATGAGTGCTATGCGGGCAAAGAATCGCTCGAAAGTGTTCTGGATAAGACCGAACATGATATTTTTGCATTGTTGTCAAGCCGTACCGGCGGAGACTATGTGCCGATTCGTCAGGTTGTCATGAACGCACTGGAAAAGATTGAGAAAGCGTCACAGCAGGACGGAAATGTTACGGGAATACCGACAGGGTTTATTGATCTGGATTACCGGACAGCAGGATTACAGCCATCGGATCTGGTATTGATTGCAGCCCGTCCGTCTATGGGAAAGACAGCGTTTGTTTTAAACATTGCACAGTATGTGGCATTTCATGAAAACATGTGCACGGCGATATTTTCACTGGAAATGTCGAAGGAGCAGTTGGTAAACCGACTGTTCTCCCTGGAATCCCGTGTAGATGCACAGGCACTTCGTACCGGTAATCTGTCAGATGCTGACTGGGCGAAACTCGTCGAAGGAGCCGGAATCATAGGGGATTCCGAACTGATCATTGATGATACGCCGGGAATCAGTATTTCCGAGATGCGCAGTAAATGCCGTAAATATAAGCTGGAGCATGATCTGAAACTTATCATCATTGACTATCTGCAGTTGATGTCCGGGTCCGGCAGGAGTACAGACAGCCGGCAGCAGGAGATTTCGGACATC
>DLQV01000273.1:4786-5919 GCA_002474415.1 Lachnospiraceae bacterium UBA7598 | reverse complement strand
GCCTTTCCGGAAACTGAGCTTTGCAGTGGAAATCTGCAGATCATCCTCTGTCTCCACGGTCTGAAGCAGATTCTTTTTCTCATCGTATACGGAAAGTTTCCAATACTGATTGTTTCCACCGTCCGCATTTGTAAATTTAAAATTGAAATATCCACTGCCAGTGGCAACATAGCGATAGTAATCCACATCTTTTTTACTGTTGATGCTTCCATGCAATGTCTTTCCGGCAGTAAGATCCGTGGCAAGTGCCATGGTATCGTTGGATTCCTTTTCCCAGCCTTCTGTTGCGTAGTAATTGGAACGGATCTTGTACTGATTTCCGACACCGTAACAGGTGACTTTCACATACACTTTTGAACCTGCCGGAAGCACATACTTGCCGGACGACACCGTTCTTGTATTGGTATCTCTCTGCAGTTCATTTAAATTTTCATCGTACAGATACAGATTCCAGATTGCGGAAGATCCCTGCCCCTGAAAATCATATGTGAAATATCCGTTTGCCGGAATGGTATACTCATACCAGTCTACATCGGAAGCCTTGTAAGAACTTCCATCTATCCATGTCCCACTCTGCAGACTTGTCGCTGCAGCTGAAGTGTCGTTATCCTCCTGCTCCCAATTCGTGCTCTCCGTTGTCTTAATCTGAAGGGAATATTGGTAATCCTGCGTCAGCTGATAATCAAAAATAGAAATATCTGTTGATATTACACGCTCTACTTTGATATAGACACTTCTGCCCGGTCTGAGATTATAAATTCTTGATGTATAATTATTTGCCAGAGATTTCGTTTCCAGCTCCTGATTCCCATTGTCTGCATCATATACTGCAAAATTCCAATTGCCTTTTCCGCTTGTCTGTGCAAGATTTATCGTAAAATACCCTGCTTTTTCTGCCGTATACTTATAAAAATGGACATTATTGGAGGTGGATAGCGTATCGTACACCAGTGTATTTGACTTTAACACTTCCGCTTTGGTATAGCTGCTATAAGTTCCCGTCGGTGTCTGATTCGTAGAAATAGAGACATTGTCATTGTCTGCCTTTACCGCCACCGGCGCTGCTGTTAAAATACAGCAGCACGCCAACAGCAATGCCAGACCTCTTTTTTTTATTTTATTATTCATACGCT
>DLQV01000273.1:0-4754 GCA_002474415.1 Lachnospiraceae bacterium UBA7598 | reverse complement strand
ATACGCATATTTCCTCTTTTACAGAGCTTTGATACGCTCCAGTGCCTTTACGGTATTCTCATGATTTCCAAATGCAGTCAGTCGGAAATATCCTTCTCCGCTTGGTCCGAAACCAGATCCCGGAGTACCAACAACATTTGCATTTTCCAACAGATAATCAAAGAACTCCCAGGAAGTCATCTGATCCGGAGTCTTTAACCAGATGTATGGTGCGTTTACACCACCAAATACAGTATATCCGGCATCCTTTAATCCTTCCTTGATGGTCTTTGCATTCTTCATATAATAAGCAACCTGCTCTTTTAACTGTGCTTTTCCTGCTTCGGAATATACTGCCTCACCGGCACGCTGTACAATGTAAGGAGCTCCGTTGAACTTGGTTCCGTGGCGTCTTGCCCACATATCATGCAGGGAAACCTCTCCGCACTTTAAATCTTTTGGAACTACCGTATATCCAAGACGAACACCGGTAAATCCTGCATTCTTTGAAAAGCTGTGCAGCTCAATGGCGCAGGTTCTTGCACCTTTGCATTCATAAATGGAATGTGCCACATTGTCCTCACTGATATAAGCTTCATAAGCAGCATCATAGATGATTACGGCACCAACTTTGTTTGCATAGTCTACCCATTCCTGTAACTGATCCTTTGTGAGCGTTGTTCCGGTCGGGTTGTTTGGCAGACACAGATAGATCATGTCCGGTGTCTTCTTTGGAAACTCCGGTACAAAATTGTTTTCTGCTGTACATGGCATGTAAATCACATCACTCCATGTACCGGTCTCTTTGTCATATGTACCGGTTCTTCCTGCCATAACATTGGAATCTACATAAACCGGGTATACCGGATCACAAACTGCGATCTTATTATCCAGTCCAAAAATCTCCTGAATATTTCCGGAATCGCTCTTTGCTCCATCCGATACAAAGATCTCGTCTGCTGCAATATCACAGCCTCTTGCCGCATAATCGTTCTCTGCGATTGCCTTGCGCAGAAATTCATAACCAAGGTCCGGTGCATAGCCGTGGAATGTCTCGGCATGTCCCATCTCATCTACGGCTTTGTGCATCGCCTCAATGATGGCCGGAGCCAGTGGCTGTGTGACATCACCAATGCCCAGACGGATGATATTCTTGTCCGGATTTGCCTGCTGATATGCGTTTACTTTCTTTGCAATTGTGCTGAATAAATAGCTGCCCGGCAGCTTCTGATAATTCTCATTTACATGAAACATAATTTCGTTCTCCTTCTCTAATTTTCCATCAGTATCACTTTAACATTTTCTTCTTTTAATGTAAAGACCAGCCAAAACCGCCCGGTGAGATCTTTATCCTTCCTGCAAAAGACTTAAGATCATCTGTGCCACCTCCACCAGTCCGGTTCCGTTGTCCATACTTCTCTTCTGAATGTATTTATGCGCTTCCTCTTCCGTAAAAGAGTTTCGTGCCATCAGCAGTTCCTTCGCTTTACGGATGATCTGCTGATCTTCCTGCGAACGGTGTTTCGGCTGCTGTCGCATCCGTTTTCTCCGCCGCTGGATATCTCCCTCCATCATTTCGATCGTCTGTAGCAGCTCATGCACCTTCATCGGCATGGACAGGCAGACCAGATTACTTACCTCTCGCTCCTGAATGGAAGACGGAGAAGCAATCAGAAGCATCTGAAACTCCGGCGGAAGACAATCGTGAATTTCCATATACATCATATCCATAAACCGGCATCCGCAGATCAATATTCCACATTCCAGATTGTTTACACTTGCCAGTGCCTGCGCCCCTGTCGTACAGACCGCCTGCACGGAATACCCGCTCTGTGTCAATATTTTTTTTATGCTCGCTGCCACTTCCGGTTTCGAAAAGGCAATTACAATGTTACTCACGATCCGATCTCCCGTTAAATCTTATACAGATACTCTTCGATCTCCCAGCCGGTTACCTGTGTACGGTACTGCATCCATTCTGCTTCTTTCGCCTCAATCAGTTTGCTGCTGATATGTTTTCCAAGTACTTCTTTTACAAAAGCATCTTTCTGCAATTCACAGATGGCCGCGTGAAGATCAGCCGGAAGCGACTCGATTCCCCTGCTTGCTTTTTCATCTTCATTTAACTCATAAACATTCTCCGGCACTTCTTCCGGCGGTTCAATTTTATTTTTGATACCGTCAATTCCCGCAGCAAGACATACGGCAAGCGCCAGATACGGATTGGCTGCCGGATCCGGACTGCGCAGTTCTACACGGGTTTCCTCTCCACGGGAAGCCGGGATGCGGATCAGCGGACTGCGGTTTGTTGCAGACCACGCAATATAGCACGGTGCCTCATATCCCGGCACCAGCCGCTTATAGGAATTTACCAGTGGATTCATGATAAGTGTCACACCCTTCATGTGCTTCATGATTCCTCCAATAAAATAATATGCTTCTTTACTCAGTCCCATTTTTCCATTCGGATCATGGAAAATATTGTGTCCGTCTTTGGAAAGTGACATGTTGATATGCATTCCGGAACCATTGATTCCATATTTTGGCTTTGGCATAAAACTTGCAAACAGACCGTGCCGTTTGGCAATTGTCTTAACTGCCAGTTTAAATGTCATAATATTATCTGCCGTCCGCAGTGCTTCATCATACTTAAAATCAATCTCATGCTGTGCCGGTGCTACCTCGTGGTGGGAAGCTTCGATCTCATATCCCATATCTTCGAGTGTCAGCACCATATCACGTCTGGCATTTTCCCCGAGATCCACCGGACCAAGATCAAAATATCCGGCTTTTTCGTGGGAAAGTGTTGTCGGTTGTCCATTCTCATCCTGGTGGAACAGGAAGAACTCACACTCCGGACCTACATTAAATGTATATCCAAGCTTTTCGGCTTCTTCAATCTGCCGTTTTAAGATATAGCGGGAGTCCCCTGTAAACGGCGTTTTGTCCGCACAGTAAATATCACAGATAATACGTGCCACTTTTCCCTGCTGCGGGCGCCACGGAAAAATGGTAAACGTGTCCAGATCCGGATACAGATACATGTCTGACTCCTCAATCCGCACAAACCCCTCAATGGAAGAACCATCAAACATACACTTGTTATTCAGCGCTTTTTCCAGCTGGCTGGATGTAATTGCTACATTTTTTAATGTTCCGAAAATATCTGTAAACTGCAGGCGGATGAATTCCACATCCTCTTCTTCTACAATTCTGAAAATATCTTCCTTGGTATATCTGCTCATATACTTTTCTCCTTTTCTGCATTGCATTTCCTGATATATGTTAATACCTGTTCATAAGGCATCGGACCGCCAAACAGATCCAGCGCACTTCCAATGGTGACGTTCAGCCGGTTTCTTCCAAGCTGTGAAAGCGCTTCCAGATCCCCAAAACTGTGCACCCCTCCGGCATAGGTAACTGGAATTTTCCCCCAGTTTCCCAAAAGTTGTGCCAGCGGTTTTTCAATTCCTTCGGATTTTCCTTCTACATCCACAGCATGCACCAGAAACTCACTGCATGAGGAACTCAGTTTCTCCAGAAGTTCATCCGTCACCCGCTCCGTGGTAAATTTCTGCCACCGGTCGGTTACAATATAGTAGCCCGGGTTTTCCATATCCGCCCGGTATCTGCAGGAGAGATCCAAAACCAGATGTTCCTTTCCCACAGTCTGTTCCAGCCGCTTCAGCCGATCATAGTCAATCCGGCCGTCCCGGAAAACAAACGAAGTCACTATCCCGGCGGAAGCTCCTGCCTCTAAGAACTCTGTGGCATTGCCATCTGTGATTCCACCGCCGACCTGCAATCCTCCCGGATAGGCCTGCAGTGCTGACAGTGCCTGTCTTTTCGTTTCCTCATAATATGGGCTTTCTTTTGGATTCAGCAAAATGATATGTCCGCCGCGGATTCCCCGCCTCTGATACATCCGCGCATAAAACGGTGCATCCTGCATGGAGACAAAATTTTCATTTGCTTCATCTCCTGCATCCCGCAGACTGCTTCCGACAATCTGTTTTACCTTTCCATTGTGAATATCAATACATGGTCTGAATTCCATCCGGTTTTGTCCTCTTTTCAAAAAATGGGCATAGAAAGACCTTACTGCGGCCCCCTTGCCCTTATTGTGTATCTTCACTGTTTATGCTGTTTCCCAGCTATCATAACATAATTTCGACTTGACAGCAATCCATTATTTTGCTATCATCATTAAAATTGCTATTGTTCATAATAGGTGTTTTGGACGATGACAGATTTTACACAAAACCATATACAAACTACATATAATAGAAGAAAGCGAGGATTTTAGAAAATGGGAACTATTATCGGCGAAGGAATTACATTTGATGACGTTCTTCTTGTTCCTCAGTATTCTGAGGTTACACCAAACATGATCGATCTGAAGACACATCTGACAAAGAAGATCGTACTAAACATTCCTATGATGAGTGCAGCCATGGATACCGTTACCGAGTCAAAGATGGCGATTGCAATGGCAAGACAGGGTGGTATCGGAATTATTCACAAAAACATGTCCATTGAAGCACAGGCAGACGAGGTCGATAAGGTAAAACGTTCTGAAAACGGCGTTATTACAGACCCATTTTTCTTATCTCCTGACAATACATTACAGGATGCAGACAACCTGATGGCAAAGTTCCGTATTTCTGGTGTCCCGATCACAGAAAACGGCCGTCTTGTCGGCATTATCACCAACCGTGATTTAAAATTTGAAACCGATTTTTCAAAGAAGATCAGTGAGTCCATGACTTCCGAAA
>DLQV01000190.1 GCA_002474415.1 Lachnospiraceae bacterium UBA7598 | reverse complement strand
ATACTGTCTGCCGGCATCTCCAGCTTTCCGTCTTTCAGCCGGACCGTTTCTTCGTTCAAAGTCAGCTGCCCTGCAAGTTTCATATTTTCAAGCGCTGTTCCTTTCAGATCCATCGTAGCGCCATCCTCTCCAAGGTTATATACAATTCCAATGGTACTGTTCTGATATGTTTTGGTAATTGCTGCCTGGGAATCTTTGCAAAGACCGTCCACCTTTTCTATGGTTCCCCTTGCAATTTCCGGATTCTGATTTCTAAGGCGAAGCGCCTTTTTGTAATAATTTAATATAGAATTCTTATCTTTTTTCTGCTCGTCCTCTGCCGGAAACGGAGATTCAATTCCAGAATCCATATCTGCCGGACCTTTTGTCATTCCTGTCGTATCCGTTTTTGACCATACCATCGGGATTCTCTTATTCTCATCTTTGGTTCCAGAACTGTTCATGCCAATTTCTTCCCCATAATAGATAAACGGACTGCCGCTCATGGTCATCAAAAGTCCTGCCGCTGTCTTAATCTTATCCGGATCATTTACCAACGTATTGGCGATTCTTGCCATATCATGATTGGTCAGAAACGGTGCATCGATATAATCCGGATTCTTTGCGGAAAAGTCCTCCTGATACTTCAGCATGGAATTCACAAGGCTTACCGGATCTCCTTTTCTTACCGCATTGACCAACGCTCCTTTTGCTGTACCCGCATCAAAATTAAACATACTCGGTGTTCCGCTCGCGTAATAATCCGCAATCACATTCTCACTTGCCCACACTTCGGATACCATATAAAACTGTGGATTTTTCTCTTTACAGTATGTGTACAATTTATTTAAAATATCACAGTTTGCGTTGGTCGCATTTTCCTCATAATGCATGGCAGCATCCATCCGGAAACCATCCACACCAAGATCCATCCAGTAATCTGCAATCTGTTCAAATTCTTTCTGCACCGCCGGATTCTCCAGGTTCAGATCCGGCATTTCCGACCAGAACGATCCCTCATACCACCAGTTACTGCTTCCCGGCACTGCGTAATAAGTTGTTCCTTTCTGTTTTTCGGAAAAATGATAGTAATCCACATATGGACACACCGTATCATCCGGTTTCTCTCCTGCTTTCAGACCTGCAAGATACTCACACGCCTGTGTAAACCAAGGGTGCTTGGAGGAACTATGATTCATTGCCAGATCAATGATCAGCCGAATGCCTTTTTCATGACAAGCTTTTACAAGTTTCTTAAAATCATCGATTGTACCATAGGCCTCATCCACTGCCTTATAATCTGTTGTATCATATTTATGATAGGTAGGAGAAGGCATAATTGGCATCAACCAGATTCCGTTACATCCAAGATCTGAAATGTAATCCAGCTTTTCTTCCACACCTTTCAGATCCCCCATGCCATCTCCGTCGCTATCATAAAAAGATCCAACGAAAATTTCATAATAATTACGGTAATTATCATCAACAATATTTAGTTGTGCTTCCTGTGTGCTGCTCCCCAAAATACCATCTGCCAGCAGTCCCACAAATAACAGCAGTACAATGACTGCCGATAGGATTCTTTTTTTCATAACCGTTCCTTTCTGATCCCCAATTCCACAATCTTCTATTTTTCTGACCAATGAAAAAAACCGGCGGTCAAACGACCACCGGCTTTATATGTTCCATCATTAGCCCTTTACGGCACCTGTCAGACCATCTACATAGAACTTCTGCATAAATACGAAGAGAATAGAGATCGGGATAGACACGATAACTGCGGCTGCAGCCCATCTTGTATACCAGTTGTTGATAAACTCTTTCTCCAACATATTGTATAAGAGAAGTGATACTGTCCAATACTTATCCTTTGGTCCGACGATAACTCGTACGAATACGAAGTCAAGCCACGGAGAAAGGAAAGCGGTAAGAATCGTATATACAACGATTGGTTTACTGAGCGGAAGGATAATCTTGTAAAATACCTGGAACTGATTACATCCATCCAGAATTGCTGCCTCGGACAGCGACTTTGGTACGGTATCGAAGAATCCCTTTGCGATATAGAATCCAACACCGGAACCCGCGGAGTAAATCAGGATCAGAGCGATCCGAAGACCACTTCCCTCTGTCAATCCAACTGCCTTTAAGATGAAGTATACAGCAACCATGGACATGAATGCCGGGAACAATCCAAGAATCATTGCCAGATTCATGAATGCTTTACGCATCTTAAACCGAAGCTTAGACATACAGTAGGATACGCTCAATACGAATACGGTAGAGATCAGGCATGAAAAGATGGAGATGATCAACGTATTCATAAAAGCTCTCGGGAAGTTCAACAGTGTTGTCTCTGTGAACAGTCTCTTATAATTATTGAGTGTCAGCTCTTTCGGGAAGAAGTATGCGGTATATGCACCACCCTCTCCACGAAAACTTGTCATAACAATCCAGAAGATTGGGAACAACCAGATGATTGCCAAAATTCCAAGAATAATGTGAACGGCTGAATTCTTTGCAATTTTCTTTGCCCGACCAGCAGTCATAGGGCGTTTTGTCATAGTAGCACTCTTCATTACTGGAATCCCTCCTCATCTTTGTATGCTTTCGTATTTCTATATGTTACCAGAGCAACAATAGAAAGTACAACGAATGTCAGAATACCAATTACAGCACCGATATTGTAGTACTGGTAATCTACCGTAAGTTTGTACAGCCATGTTACCAGCAAGTCTGTCTTTCCGGCGGTATCTCCGACCGGTGTAGGTTTACCTGCGGATAACAGGTAAATAACGTTGAAGTTGTTAATATTACCCGTAAACTGTGTAATGATGTACGGTCCCATGATGAACATGATATACGGTAATGTGATTTTAAAGAAGATCTGTGTTGCATTTGCACCATCGATTTTGGCAGCTTCATAAAGTTCTGCCGGAACATTCTGTAATACTCCGGTTACCTGAAGCATGGTATATGGAATACCAACCCAACAGTTAATTACAATAACCATCACACGGGCCCACATCGTATTGGTCCAGAACGGAAGTGGATGCTGAATCCATCCCCACTCAATCAGCAGGTTGTTAATTGCACCGTTCTGCTGAAGCATCTGTCTCATAACCAGCAGAGATACGAACTGTGGTACTGCGATAGAAATAACGAAACAGGTACGCCAGAACGCTTTTCCTTTGGTTTCCTTACGGTTAATAACAATTGCAAGAATCAATCCCAAGAAGTTACATAAAAATGTGGCACATACTGCCCATACAATTGTCCATCCAAGGACTCTCCAGAATGTCTTGCCGATCTTTCCGCCAAGTCCTAATACTGTCTTAAAGTTTTCAAGACCAACCCAGTCAAACAGTGTCAGATGTTTTCCAATCGTAGAATAATTGGTAAACGCCATTGGAATCATAAATAACAGTGGAAGCACTGTGAAGATCAGGATTCCCAATAATGGGAAAAACATTAATGTCTTGTATAAATTTTTATCAAATAAGCTCTTGACATCTTTGCCAAAAGAATTAATTTCCTTTCCTTCTTTTGCGAGACACTCTGCCATATATGCGCTCTTTAAATTTTCTGCCCACATATAAATAAATACGAGAGTGATCACAATTGTGGCAACACCATACAATAATAACAGTACTGAATTGTCACCTTGTACATATTCATAAATCTGTTTCTGCTCATTGAATATTTCCTGCTGCTTTCTCCAACCTAAAGAAGGAAGCATGGAAAGATAATATGCACCTGCATTGACCATGAATAAAATATAGCCAATTTCGATTGCTAAAAAGATTAAACCTTTGATAATCTGCTTGTGGGCAATATTTCCAAGCCCCATAATAAGCATTGATAATTTGACCGGAACTCCACCTTTTGTAATCGCATTGGACACAGTGTACGGTGTAGCAAAGTCCGATGTTTTTTTGTTTGCACCTATCATACTTATCCTCCCGGCACATCTCACTATGCCAAATTTATGTTCTAATATATTCCAAGGCTTTGGGATTTCCCAAAACCTTGGAATTGTTTTATTTGCTTATACCCTGCAAATACTGACTACTGTGCAATAGAGCTGTTTAACTGATCATTGAATGCCTTTGTCTTTTCTGCTGCATTCTTCTCTGTGATCTGTCCTTCAGCACCGTGTACGAATGCATCACCGAATGGTGTAGCTGCATCCCAGTAAGCCTGCATAGGGATGATTGGCTGAGCGATAGAACAATTGTTTGCTACATCTGCCATTACGGATGCAACCGGATCCTTAGCAACATCTTCGTTTGTAGCAAGATTCTTGTTTACTGGAGCCTGTTTTCTTAACTCAAAGTGCTTTAACTGAGCGTCTTCACTTCCTAAGTATGTAGCAAGTTTAACAGCTACTTCCTGGTTCTTGCAATTCGGGTTAACACCAACTGCCTTAGATCCAAGGAATGCTTTCAGCTGCTGATCTTTTCCATCAACATTGATTGTAGGAAGAGCTGCAACACCAACGTTCTCCTCACCAAGATTCTTAACTACTGCATCATAGTTCCAGTTACCATTGAAGTAAGCATTTACAGAACCATCCTTTAATCCGGCAAGACCAAGAGAACCATCGTTGCTGTCCATTACGAAGTTCTTGTTGTTGAATAAGTTAACAATGTACTTTGTTACTGCTACAGCGTTGTCTCCGCCGAAGTCATATCCCTTAGATGCATCTGTACCATCTCCGTAGATTGTACATCCGTTTGCTGCATAGAAGGAAGCCAGATACCAGCCGTTGTCGAATGGGAAGGAAACTTTTCCTTTCTCAAGCATTGTATCAAGGCTCTTTACATCATCTTCAGAGAAAACTCTTTTATCATAATACATGAACCATGTATTTGATGTATAAGGAATACCGTAGATATCTCCGTTGTATGTAACAGTTGCTGCCATAGCATCAGAATTTGTATCTGTTACGTACTTAGCTGCATCACCACCAAGCTTTGTTAATGCTCCTGCATCAACTAAGTCTGCAATCTGGTCATTTGCGAACAGATAAACATCTGCTGCACTTGCCGGATCCTGTAATACAGTATCTTTTGCGTCAGACTCTGAACATGTTACATAATCAAATGTAATGTTCCATTCCGGATGCTCATCATTGAATGCCTCACACTCTGTCTTTAACCATGCCCCCTGTGCATCATCAAGGTCTTCAGAAGGTCCCATTACAGTCAGTTTTACATCTGTTGGGGTTGCATCTGATGAGCTCTTGTCGGATGCCTGTGTATTTGTTGTTCCAT